>NZ_WKZK01000058.1:26075-59866 GCF_009680135.1 Eubacterium sp. BIOML-A2 | reverse complement strand
TTGGTTGCAAGCCATAAATACTTTATCACAAAGTGGTGTCCTCTTTTCATTTAATCCGAATAAAATTTTACGCTAGCTTAACAAAGTTTTTCACAGCATTCAAGAATGCTCCCTATTGACGATTACAAATCACGCCTTAGTCAGTATCAAGAAATGAAATGTAGGTGACAAGCAGATTTGCCGATGAATTGGACACGAAAGATAATATGTCAGATAAACGAAAAACAGAAATAACATACTTATAGTGGATTATATTAAATTACTCCAACTCACAAAGGGCTGGAGTAATTTAAGATTTTACCGCATTATTATTTGCCGGTTACTTTCTGCAGTATTTTGGATGCTTGACCGGTAATGCTATTTCTCCATGTACGGAACGCTGTCAGTAGCTCTCCGACCTTATATAAATGTAAGGTAGCCGTGGCATCATACCGCTGAATCCAATAACGCCGATCTTCTCCATATCCAGTCCATATGTAGCATTTACATATCCCTCCATATCCTGATAGCACGCTGCAATACAATATCTAATCTGAGAACAGTAATAAAACAAACAATATACGTTTTCAAAAAACGCGAAGATGAATGTTCAGGCAATAGGTGAAGTACCCCCTTTGCCAGGACTAAACTCCTGAACATCAAATGATTTATATACACACTCTCTTGCATCACGCAGACTTTTCCACACCTTCTTTTCCAGCATCTGTACCATAAGATTACCGATTGCGGTTGCCTCTGCCGGCCCGGCCAGAACCTTTTTTCCCGTCGCCTCTGCCGTCAGCTGATTAAGATATGCTGCGTTTGAACCGCCTCCTACTACATGAAGCTGCCCATATTCACAACCCATCTGATTCTCTAACTCTTTTACCGTGTCCTGATAACACTTTGCAAGGCTCCGGTATATTACGCGTGCATAGTCGCCCGGTGTCTGCGGAAGCTCACCTGCTTCCGATATAGAACTCTGCTTTTTACACTGTGCGTATATTGCCTTCATCATGGATTCAGGCGCAAGAAATTCTAACGCATTACAGTCTACGATGGTAGAAATCCCTGATTTTTCTGCCAGAGTACAAAGTTCTGCAAACGAATAAGCATCCTGCAATTCTTTTTTTACGCTCTGAATCATCCACAGCCCCATAATATTTTTCAGGTAACGGAAACGGTATTCATATCCCCCTTCATTGGTGAAATTGAGTCTCCTGCTCCCAGGCGAGCAGTCCGCATCCATCCTCTCCACTCCCATTAGTGACCATGTCCCTGAGCTGATATACATTGTCCGTTCCTCATGTGATGGAACCGCCAGAACCGCCGAACCGGTATCATGAGTTGCCGGAAGCACAACCTCACATTCAAAACCGACTAATTCGCAGATTTCCCGGGAAAATTTCCCAAGCCTGGTTCCCGGCGTTCGTATCTGCTGGAAAATCTTCCCGGGATATCCCAGCCGGGCAATCAGCTCCCGGTCCCAGTCTTTTGTTTTTGCATTGACCAGCTGTGTCGTGGTCGCATTCGTGTACTCAGCTGCCTTTATACCTGTTAAAAGATAATGCAGATAATCTGGCATTAAAAGCAATGTATCCGCCTGCTGGAGATTATCCGGATACTGCATCTTCAATGCCATAAGCTGATATACTGTATTAAACATCAGCTTCTGAATTCCAGTACGCGCATATAACTCCTCTTCCGAAATCTCACGGTACACCTCTTTGTCCATGCCATTCGTTCTTGCATCCCGATAGCCGACTGCATTTCCGATCCTCCGACCGTCCTCATCCAACAATACAAAATCATTTCCCCACGTGTCAATTCCCATGCTTTCTGGAATCTTCCCCATCTCACGGCATTTTTTTAATCCGGCGATCACCTCTTTAAACAACTGATCTACATCCCAACAAAGGGATCCATTGATTTCTTTCATTCCATTTTGAAAACGGTGAACTTCCTGTATCTGCATTTTCCCATTTTCCAGCCAGCCCAGCATATGGCGCCCGCTTGATGCCCCGATGTCTACCGCCAGATAATATCTAATCATCTTAGATTTCCCCCTTCTCTGTCAAAAATTACTATATACTATTGAACCCATTTTCTTATTATCAATGGATTAACGTCCTGTTTTATCTGCAACACACAGATGACAGGCTCCGGGGAGCCTGTCGTTTGTGGTATAATCATTTATAATGAATCACAAAAATATCCAATCAAGATACAGAATCCGGGTAAACTTTAAATAAGGTGACCTGCTGCGTTCAATGAACGATATTTCTTAATTTATTCAACGCCGCATCTAAACTCATTTCGTTATTAAACACGCTGGAAGTTCCGGCGACAAAGATATCCGCCCCCGCCCTCCGCATCTTTTCTGCATTCTCGAAGCTGACATTTCCATCTGCTTCTATTTCTATCTTCTCTTTCCCATTTGTATTCAGATAAGCTCTTACTTCTTTGATTTTATTTAATGACTGAGGAATCAATTTCTGTCCTGCAAATCCCGGATTTACAGTCATGATCAGTATACCGTCCAAATCATCCAGCAGCCATTTCAATACTTCAACCGGTGTTCCCGGATTGATCGCCAGCATTGGTTTTCCGCCCATTTCCCGGATAGCGCTCAATACTCTTTGTATATGTACTGTGCTTTCATAATGCACAGATACGTAATCTCCTTTATGGATATCCAGCCAGCCCAGCCGGTCTTCCGGATTGTTTACCATCATATGGATATCGAGTGGTATAGAGGTGCATTTTCTCAGATTCCGAATAAAATCCGTACCCAATGCGAAGTTAGGCACAAAATGTCCATCCATAATATCAATATGCAAATACTCAACGCCATTTTTTTCAAACTCTTTCAAATATCTGTCCATATCTCTGATATCAGCGCACATCATAGAAGGGGATAGTTTACCTCTCATTTTACAGATCTCCCCCCTGTGGATTCACTATAATACGCAGACCTGAGTGCTTCTCTGCAGCTTCAAAAGCTTTATCAATCTCATGCAATGGATAGCTGGCAGAAATAAATTTCTTTACATCTACGACGCCGGAAGCGATTAATTCCACTGCCCTTCCATGATGATAAGGCGTTGCTCCATGAGCGCCTGTGATGAACAGTTCTTTGTAATGGATTATATTTGTATCAATGGTAACCTGGCTCTTTTCTTTTGGCAGCCCGCCAAAGAAACATACCCTCGCACGATTCTTCGCCATCTGCATCGCATCCGTCTGCGCCTGAGGAGATGGGCAGGAAGTAAAGAGCACATCTGCGCCAAGTCCATTTGTCTCTTTCATCACTCTGAGGATTGCATCCTCTTTCCCGGAACAAACATAAATATCAGCCACATCCAGCTTTTCTGCAATCTCCAGTCTTTGCTCCGAACGATTCACAAGAATTACTTTCGACGCGCCCATTCGTCTGGCAACGCAGCAGAGCATCATTCCGATCGGGCCGGCCCCAATAACGCACACCACGTCATTTAACCGTACCGGCGCTAAATCCAGAGCATTCAATACGCACCCCAGCGGTTCTGCAAGCGAACCTTCCTCATATGTAACATGATCTGGTAAAAGATGTACCGGTCCATAATTCATAACGGTTTTATTCAACAGAACATATTCGGCAAAACCGCCTGCAAACTGATAACCCATAGCATAATTAATCTGGCAGTTGTTTCCGATTCCGGACTCGCAAAATGAGCATTCTCCGCAGGGAACGTCAGCGCCAATCGCAACTCTGTCCTGAACCTTCACTCTGGTAACATTCGCTCCGGCTTCCACAACGTCTCCTGCAATCTCATGACCCAGTATCTGTGGCGGAGTCACACGATTATTTCCGGAATGAAAAATTCTGATATCCGAGCCGCAGACCGCACAGGACCGCACTCTGACCAAAACACTATCTGCATCTGTTTCAGGCCTGGGCGCTTCCCTGACTGCCATCTGTTCATTTCCCAAATAAAATGCTGCCTTCATCCCTATTCCTCACTTTCATTAATAAAAATTATTTTTACACTGAATTCATCTTTGCTTTTCATCGTCTGAAATGCTTTCCTGCATTCTGAAAAATGGAACTTATGAGATATGAGCTCTTTCAGCTTCAATTTTGGCATTGCCTGTACAGCCGTCTGCCAGTCATTTTTCATTCCATTAAAATCTGAGTTCCATGTTCCTCTTAAGGTCAGCTGTTTCCGTAAAATCCCCCAGTAATTATCCTGTAACAGTTTCATTTCTTTTATTGGATTCCCCATCAGAACAATTTGTCCTGATACTCCCGTTACCTGAATACAATTTTCCAGCGCCGCGCTGACTCCTGTTCCTTCGATAGTCACATTGGAACCTTTTTGATTCGTGAGGCCTGCAACAATGTCTTTCACATCACACTTTGCATTATTATAACAATATGTAAAACCAAGCTTTCTGGCAAATTCCAGCTTCTCTTCCATCACATCAAATAAAATGACCTTCGAAGCGCCATATGCTGCAGTTATTTTCGCCAGAAGCAAACCGATTGTTCCCGCACCGAAAATAGTGACGACATCACCGTATCCAACTCTCGCCCGCGTAACCGCATGGATTGCAACGGCTGTTGGTTCGCACATGGCCGCTTCTTCATAGGATACATTATCTGGTATAAATACAAGGTTTTTTTTCTTTACGGCAATATATTCTGCAAACCCTCCATCGCAGCGTGAACCGTAATAATTATAATTCTTACATTGGGCATATAAGCCTGCAGAACATGGAGCGCATTCCATACACGGAATCAACGGAAATACAGCCGCACGTTTCCCAATCAGGGAAGAATCTCCTCCCTCAGGAACACTAACTATCTCACCGGAAAATTCATGTCCCGGTATCGTTGGAAAGTGATAAGTTCCTTTTTCAAATACTCTGGGAACATCACTTCCGCATATTCCGGCCGCCCTGACTTTCAGGAGAACCTCATCCTCCTGTGGCACCGGAGTTTTAGTTTCCTCATACCTCAAATCGTTTACCGCATGTAATACACAGGCCTTCAAACTGCCACCTCCTGATTTGTAATATAGGGTTTCCAGTACTTTACACTCTCTTTCAGATCCTGAATGATTCTGAACTCTGTATCATAATGTTCGCGGTGTGAAATTTCAAATGCAAAGAGGCTGTCCTTACATCCGGCCTGCTTTACACACTCCATAACCTTTTCCGCTTTGATGATCCCCGTTCTGTTATTTTCCTCAGTAAAGGGGGCATGATTTGATTTATTTAAAACTGTCTGCTGCAAATGGATCACCGGCGATACGCCTGCCAGGGCCTGAATCCACGGGTAGGGATCCCTTTCCTTTGGATCCGGTGCATGTCCTATATCCAGACAGACCTTCATCGGAACTCCACAGTTAGCGTTCACCCGGTCCATGAGCTCTTTTGTATCTGCTATGGTATTCGCCATTTCTCTTGGAACACTCATCGGTTCAAATATTAAACATTCATACCCCAGCTCCTTTGCATAGAAACTTAATGTCTGCCATCCTTTTACAGCTTCTTCTATCATAAATTCCCGTCTGTCCGGATCCTCATAATCATGAAATGTCAGAATGCCAAAATGGCTTCCGCAGTTTTTAGCTCCAAGTTCGCTTCCGATCCTGAGATATGATTTAAACCATTCCAGCCAGATTTTTCTGGCCTCTTCATCCGGATGCATTAAATGGTTTACCCTTGTAAATGCAGATGTAAATAAGCTTTCCACCCGGATATCATAGAATTTCACAGCATCCTTAATCCTTTTAATCTGGCTTTCCACGTATGTTTCCGGAAGAAAAGGATTCAGCAAATCTGCCACAAACTGAACATATCTTAGTTCCAGCTCTTCCGCGACGATTTTACTCCATACTTCCGGTTCTATATATTTGTTTATTGCAAAGCCAAGATTGATTCCCAATCGATAAGACATAAAACCTCCTCCAGACTCATCCAGAGTCTATCTTCCTATTTATATTCCGCTGTTTTCATTTGACTTTCTATTCTTAATGCGCATGAATCTTATACCCTTTTTTGCATCTCTTAATGAATACAGGTAAACTGCAACCAGAATAACAATTCCCTTAGCTACTAACTGTGCATAGGAATTAATACCGGACAGATTGAGGATATTGCTTAGTATTGCGATAATAAATGCGCCGACTTGTGTTCCGAACAGCGTACCGGCGCCTCCTGTCATTGCTACACCGCCCACAACACAGGCTGCAATGGCATCCATCTCTGCACCGTCGCCGATAATAGGCTGTCCTGAATTGAGTCTGGAAGATAATATAATACCTGCAAATGATGCCATCAGCCCACTTAAAACATAGGTTATTGTAATCACCTTATCCGTTTTAATTCCGGAATATTTTGCGGCTGTAATATTCCCGCCTACTGCATATACATGTCGTCCAAATCGTGTTCTGTTGAGCAAAAACCAGAACACTATAAATAAAACAATCACATAGAAAACCGGAATCGGTATGTTATTCCAGAGCCCTCCGCCTATCTCCGCGAAAACTTTATTATCAATAATTACCGGACGGCCATCAGTCATTAAGTATGATGAACCTCTTAAAATATTCATCGCTGCAAGTGTAACTATAAACGGAGGCATATTCAATTTTGTTATAATCAATCCGTTGATCAGGCCATAAACGGCACCAACGCAAAGGGACAGCAGAATGGCTACCGGCAGGGGGAAATTCTTCCAGGCAACCAGAACGGTACATAAGCAACCGGCAAGTGACATAAAGGATCCAACAGAAAGATCAATTCCCCCGGTAATCATGACAAATGTCATAGCAAACGCACATATGGAATTGGTCGCTGCATTACGCATGACAGACAGCAGATTACTAACCGTACAGAACCTGGATGATACGAATATAGATACAATAAAGACAAATGCAAATGCCACGATAGAACCTATATTGACTTTTGCGGCATTTTTAAATCCAACGCCGAAATCTTTTAACTGACTCTCTTTCATTTTAAATCACTCCATTTCTCCATTTTTTACCCCTAAAGCATAGCGAAGTATCGTTTCCTGATCAGCTTCTTCCCTTGTAAAGCATGCTTTAATCCTTGATTCGCACATGACATAAATTCTGTCACTCAGATTCATAAGCTCCGGCAAATCCGAAGAAACCATGATAATACTCACCCCCTGATTCGTTAAATCGTGCATCAGCGCATAAATCTCTGCCTTTGCGGCAACATCAATGCCTCTGGTTGGTTCATCCATAATCAGTATTTCAGGCTTTGTTGCGAGCCATTTTGCCAGCACAACCTTCTGCTGATTTCCTCCCGAGAGATATGTAAGTTTCTGTCTGCCTGAATCCATTTTTATTTTAAGGTGGTCACGATAGTAATCTGTAATTGCATGTTCTTTTTTTCTGTTATATCGTCCGGATCCTAAAAATTGTTCTAAAACATTCAATGTCAGATTGAATTCAACAGTATTGCTTACAACGGCGCCCTGCAGTTTTCTTTCCTCCGGAATCAGAGAAATTTTATTTTTCATTGCATTGCCTGCATTTTTAAATCTCACTTCTTTTCCATTTAGCTTTATTGTTCCTTTTTCCGGCTTCTCGATACCAAAAATCATCTGCATCAATTCTGTACGTCCGGAACCGACCAGTCCTGCAAAGCCAAGGATTTCCCCCCTGTTCAGATAAAAGCTGGCATCCCGGGCCCTTCCATCTGAACGAGTCAGATCCTTTACCTCAAGAACCGGAGCCCCTGTTTTGCGGTTTACCTGAGGATCATAATAATCCGACAGTTTATAACCAACCATCATTTCCACCAGCATATCCTCTGTTGCCCGGGAGGTTTGCAGGGTTTTTACGTTTTTGCCATCTCGTAACACAGTGATTCTATCGGATATCTGAAATATTTCACCCATTCGATGGGAAATATATACAAATGAAATGCCTCTTTTTTTCAGCTTTCTAATCAGAGTAAAAAGCATGTCGACTTCCCTTTTACTCAGAACTGCAGTTGGTTCATCCATAATAATAATTTTTGCATTCAGACTGATTGCCTTGCCAATCTCTATCATCTGCTTTTGTGCCGGACTTAAATCTCTGGCAATTATGTGGGCATTGAAATTTCCATCAATGTCATCTATAATATTCTGGGCATCACGGAACATTTTTTTTCTGTCAATTATCCCCAGATTGTTCTTAGGCTCTCTTCCCATATAGATATTTTCTCCGGCGCTCAACTGCTCTGCCAGAATAATTTCCTGCTGTATAAAACCAATTCCAAACTTCAGAGAATCCCTCACATCAGTAATTTTTATCAGTTTTCCTTCGTAATAGATATCCCCACTATCGCACTGATAAATACCGGACAGGCATTTCATCAGAGTGGATTTTCCGGCTCCATTCTCTCCTAAGACAGCATGTACCTCCCTGTACTTTAAATCAAAGCTGGTATTTTCAAGAATTTTTACGCCAAAAAATGATTTATTTATTCCCTTCATCTCAATGATTTTGCTGTTCACTGTTCTCACCCGCTTTCTCTGAAAACAATCGGTGACACTATTTGTGCCACCGATTTTGAATCATTCATTATTTTAAGAATTCATCCACATTAGAAGCATCTACATAGGTAATCGGAACTTTCGTCAAATAATCATGATCAATGGCACCGCCGTTAAGAACAGTAAAGATATCCTCTGTGGAGGCCTGAGCCATCTTATATGGATCCTGTTTTGCAGAGCCTGTGACCTCCCCATTTTTAATTGCAATTAAGTTTTCCTCATTGCCATCCACGGAATAGATAAAGGTGTTCTCGAGTCTTCCAGCTGCTTTAAGAGATGAAACACAGGCAATGGCAGCTGGATCATGATAGCAGAAAATTGCATCAATTTTATCAAACTTCTCGACCCACGCATCACAAACAGCTACTTTCTGTTCCAGATTCTCCGGATTTGGCGTACCGATATCAAGGACTTTGATATTATCGTGTCCTTCAATCGCATCCTGGAATCCTTTTACCCGGTCTACGGCCGAAGTGTTTGTCTGTAATTCCATAATACATACATTAAAATCTTTACCGTCTGCTCTCTTAACAACATCCTCGCCGCATTCATACCCACCGCTGTAATTGTCTGAAACAGTCTGTGAAATAACGGTGCCGTCTTCTTCGGAAATGTCCAGATACATATCTGCAGCGGCTACTACAACGCCTGCATTCGCTGCTTCTTTGATAGCCGCCAGTGGAGCATTGGCATCACAGGATTCCACCACGATACCATCGCAGCCTTTTGCCACAAGGTCATTGATTGAACTAATCAATACCTGCGGATCATAATTAGCGTCCAAAACTACTGCTTCCGCTCCATTTGCCGCACATGTTTCTTCAAATCCCTGCTTGAATAACTGGCAATGCTGAATTGTACCGGATATCAGGACACACCCAATCACATAATCTTTATCTTTCTCATTCTCTTTCCCTGTATCGGCTGTTGTTTCAGTCGTTGTGTCCGCTTTTGCATTAGTTTTGTTGTCACCATTAGAACAGCCTGCCAGGGATGCAATCATGGCTGCAACGATAGCTACAGTTAATAATCTCTTTTTCATAATCAATCTCCTTTACTTTCGTTTTTATGTACCCCATTTACTTCAGTCCTAATTCTTCTGCCAGAGCCTCCTTGCTGACTGCAACAATACGAACCGGGCTTGCGTCGCCATCTACAATCGGAAGCGGCAGAATAAATGCCATATACTTTCCACTTTCAACCTCGTCCAGGTTTGTTGCTGATTCAACAAGAGGGATACCGCCATTAAATAATGTGATATGGCTTGGCTGATTTTCTGCGTTTTCATCCTCAATGCCAGAACCATCACCACCAAGACATCCAATTTTTTTATCTACAAGATACTGCACGCCTTCTACCGTTACGTAGGGATATTTTGCCCAGTCAGGTGTACGAAACAGCTGGTCCGTATGTGTTTTAAGAAATACAATATCTCCCTCGTGAATCTCTGCATCGTGTTTTTTCAAATCTTCAGCTGTAATGCATCCGCCGACTGGCTTGTCTGTAAAATCGAGCACTACGAGATTACCGATAAGCTGTCCAAGCGGAACCTGTACCAGATCCGCCCCTTCACGCTGATGATGCCGGGGAACTTCCACGTGTGTTCCGTTATGTGTACACATGTTGACATAACCGATTTTATACCAGACGTCGTCGGTATACTTCAGTTGAGACATTGATTCCACGGCATCGCGTAATTCAAGTTCAAAATTAAAATTAACCTCCTTTCCACTGTACATTTTCTGACTTAAATCAACAATAGCGTTCTTTCTCATCATAAACTTCTCCTTTCTTTTTTATGTTGATTTGCAATAAAAAAACGCACTTAACCTGTCGGTTAAGTGCGTTCATAACACTTTCGAAAAGAAAACCTGCCATAAGCTTTCTTATTGACCAAACTATACCATTTTTTATTTCTCTTGTCAACCCTTTATAACAACTTTTATTTATAAAATTTTATTTTCTAAATCAAACAAATCGAAAAAAAACAAAATTGCATTTACTTTTCAAAAAATTCAATTACATCCCTGGCCACAATCTGGATTTTCTTGTTCTCATCGCGGCTTCGCTTCTGAATATACCGCATTGCTTCTCCTTCTTTCATCCTGAAATTGTCCATTAATAATCCTTTTGCCCGTTCCACTAATTTACGATTTTGAAGCGCCTGCTCGGCATTCTTCATGGAACTTTCCAGTTCCTTTCTCTCATCAGATCTTTTAATAGAAATTTCAATTGCAGCCGCAAGTTCATTTTGATTCACCGGCTTTATAAGGTATCCATATGTTGTATTCAAACTATTTGCCTCAGTGATCAGTTTTCTGTCGGAATATCCGGTAATAAATATACAAGGTATTTTTTTTATCCTGGAAATCTCTTTCAATGCTTCAATTCCCGTCATGTCGGGAAGATTTATATCCATAAGAATAATGTCAATCTTGCTCTGACGCGCCTGTTCGATGGCCTCAGTTCCCGAAAAAGCCTGTCCTGTCACCGTATGCCCTAATTCTTGCACACAGCATACAATCCCCGCCGACACAATCCCCTCATCTTCAACCACTAATACATTCAGTCTCTCTTCCATAATGAACACTCCGTTTTCTAATTACTCAACCTCCACACCGCCTGGTGTATTGAAATATTCTTTTTTAGGACGCACTCCTGTTATCGATGCTGGAAACAAGAGTCAATTATCCTTTACTGTAATATTTCACGGGCATAGGTAATATAACTTGAACCTGCAGTCCCTCTTCGCTGTAAACCTCTATTTCTCCTTTTAATTCCCTCAGAAGATTCCGAATAATTGTAATACCAGTGCTTCCCGCCTTTAAATAATCATCCGGATTTTTGATGCCACTCCCATTATCCCTTACACTCAAATATAATTTACCGTCCAAAATTTTCATTGATACGTCTATCAGTTTCACCTTATCGCATGCCTCTGCATATGCATGATGACACGCATTACATATCAGCTCATTTACCAGCATGCATATCGATATTGTCATTTTGTAAGGAATATGTATGTTTTCAATATGCATAGAAATCTTAAACTCATCAGAGCGATATAAGGAAACGACATTCTCTACCGCCATTTCAAGGCTGACCTTATCATCTATATACCCCTCCCCCGTCATCAATTCGTTGACATAGGCAATGCTTTTAATCTGTCCGATAATATTATCCATAAGCAAAGCTGCTTTTTCGGTTGGCATTTCATCGATTCCCTCTGCCTTCAAGGTATACTTCTGCATATAAATCAGTCCGATAATCATTTGCAGATTATTTTTGATCCGGTGATATACCTCCTGCAGAAGTATTGATTTATTAATTAACTGCGAGGACTGTACCAGCTGGCCTATTTCATGACAATTTGTTTTCAGAAAAATCAAATCCTCCTCCTGATAAGTGAAGTACCGATCAAAAGAAACTGCCAGTAACCCAACACGCTTGGGAATTGCTATAACAGGTAATGCCAGTAATACACGTATTTCCGGGTCTAAACTGCGAAAAATCTTTCCCATATCCTGATTTCGTTTAGTAGTGTAAAATACCTGTTCCGTTGTTCTCTGCATACACTGAAGAACATAATCATCCCGAAGCAAATACTTGTTCTCATCCTCTTTATTGCTGTCATAATGAAAAATTTCTCCGTTATCACCAACAAAATATACTTTACAGCTTTGCGCTGAAAATGCTTCTGCAATCTGTCTTGTCAGATATTCCATTGCTTCAGACAGCTCTTTATTTTGAGCGAACAGTTCCGCCCCTTTAAAAATAGCTGAATAAGCCGCATTCTTCTTATTTTTCTCCCCCTCTGTTTCGACAACATCGCCCGCCAGAGCAAACAGGATTTTTCTGGGATTCTGTTCAATTTCTTCAATAGTGAATACCGTGAACATATCCTCATCTGCTCTTACCGCCACATATTTACTAAATTTCAATGTATCTTCCCAGTGATTCGTGATCAGAAAAATTCTGGCGCCATACTCCTGAAATCCCCGGATAATTCTTGAAAAGGCATCGTAATAATAGTATCCGAACGAAGATACAGTATTATTCAGTATGATTACCTCCGGCGCAAGGACATATGCTTTCAAAAGTGCAACTATATACTGCTCCTCATTTGTTAACTTATCAAGGCTGGTATCTGGTCTGAAATCAATACTAAATTTATTCAGAAGTTCCCGACACTCCTGGATCTGTTTCTTCTTCTTCCGTCCCAGAGCCTCCACCCGGTCAATGTAAATATTATCAATCACCGTCAGGTTTTTAAAAAGCTGTATCTCGTTATTAATAATCTCTACTGTTAAATTCTCAAAATACGCATTTAATAATTGTATTACATTCTCACCGCGTCTCTCTGTTGCACAGACCACTGAGAAGGTTGTACCATCTTTGACATAATTTTTTATAATGTCATCCAGCAATATATTATTAATCTCGCTCACATATTCGTCCTCCGGGTATCACGAAAATTCATCTGCACATCCACATATTTATATCTTATTCCGCAGTTTAACTGCGAGTATACATTGAACTGCAGCTCTGCTACATATACGCCCCTCAGGGCATGAATTACGGGGTGCCCTTCGGGTATAAGTTTACCACATCATATAGTGCCTTGCAAACCATATTTCCTCAACACAGATCCAAAAGACACATGACCTCGCTTCGGCCAAAACAAAAGTGACATTGCCTTGCAAATATGATAGAATTATTCCTGTAAGCAGTTTATCAAAAATTCTATATACAAAGAAAGAAGTTCTTATGAGTACATTTTATAAAATATGCATTGCCTTGTCGGCAGGTTTATTAATAGGAATGATAGGCGGTGGCATAAAAGCCGCTTTTCTCCGGAAAACCTATTCAGACGAAAAAGTCCGGTCAACCCGCAGATTAATAAATAAAACAGCCGCCATCTTAAAATACATCACCATTCTGCTGCTTTTGCTGGGATTAATATGGTGCAGTTATTTTCTTGTTATGGCTATCCTTTCGCCTGCAAAGGCTGACTATGCAAATAACATGGCTGAGCTGATCGTCTCCGTTCTAACTGTCATATCAATTCTGTTTGCTTTTGTTGAATTTTTAAGAAAAAAAGGAGATTAAAGACCAGTACCTTCTGATGACAGATTCCGTATATTTTTTCCAAACATGAAAATACTATTCTGAGAAACTATTTAAGGAGGCACGTATGGACACACAAATACTGCAGTTGATTAACGTACAGATTAATTTTGAATTCTTTTCTTCTTATCTTTACCTTGGTTTTGCAAATTATTACGCGGAAGCCGATCTGGACGGTTTTGAGAACTGGTTCCGCATCCAGGCACAGGAGGAACTTGATCACGCCATGCTTCTGATCCAGTATCTTCATAATAATGACGAAAAAGTCGAACTGGAGCAGATCCGTAAACCCGATCTGAAACTGACCTCCCACGCCCAGCCACTGAAAGTCGCTTATGAGCATGAGAAGCAGGTAACCGTGCGGTTTAACCAGATCTATGAGACGGCTTTTAAGAAAAAAGATTTCCGCACCACACAGCTGCTCGAATGGTTCATTATGGAACAGGGAGAGGAAGAAAAGGCTGCCAGCGACCTCATGGCTAAAATGAATCTATTCGGTAATGACTCTAAGGGACTCTACGAACTCAACAAAGAGTTTGCGGCAAGAGTCTATGCTGCCCCTTCACTCGTTCTCTAAAACAGACTGCACCATTTTGGGCAGACCATGAAAAATATAATTCAAACGGAGGAATTAAAAATGGCAAAACATGAACCAATTTTTTACGCCTGTGACAATTGTCATGTCATAATTGAAGAAATCATCGGTACAAAAGAGGGGTTTTCCTGCTGTGGAACCCAGATGGAAAAACTTACTCCGAACACTTCTGAAGGCGCCCACGAAAAGCATATGCCGGTTGTCGAACAAAACGGAAATACCATCACAGTTAAGGTGGGAAGTATCTTTCATCCCATGTCTGAGGAGCACAGTATTGAGTGGATCTACCTGCAGACAGAAAAGGGCGGCCAGAGAATCCAGCTGGTTCCGGACGAAGAACCTGTCGCAACCTTTGTAGTGTGTGATGGGGACAGGGCGCTGGCGGCATACGCATACTGTAACCTGCATGGGTTCTGGAAGGTGGATATCTAGACGGGTGGTGCGGGGGAGGTACGCCTGCACAAAAAGAGAGTCCGTCCGGCACGGGCGAAAAGAAAAGGCCCCTTTGCAGAAGCCTTTTCTTTTCGCCCGTGCCGGACGGACTCTCTTTTTGTGTAGGCTATGTGCATCCGGACGGCAGGACCTTCCTACTCGGGGGGATTTCGGACAGGAGCAGTGGATCAGACTGGGATGGGGCACGTTTTTGTAACCGGTTAGGAGACATGAGATGTGAATTCTTTCATCACTGGCTGATAATGGTGTGTACCCTTTCGATGCTACTCCATTCCGAAAGGAATCTCTGCCAGTACATTCATGTCGCCGTTTTTGTCTATTACTTGTAGTATAAATTGTGTGGCGTCGGAGTGGTCGAATACCATTCCCTGTATCTGGCCTCCGTTTTCTGTGTCTGTAGTGTTGCTGCCGAATTCTTCATATACGCGGTTTCCATTGGTGTCTGTCAGGATGACTGCAGGGTTTCTTTCTATATATTCTTCGGGCATGAAGAGTTCGATGTGCATGTTGCTTGGTGTTTGTGTTACTTTCTGTACAATGAATCCGTTGTTTTCTGCATTTGGCTCTGCTTCTTTGTTCTGAGTTGTATCCATGGTTGGCTTGAATTTCAAAGTCCAGCTGCCTTTTATGCTTTTGAATCCAAGTCTGCTGAAGTCTACTTTGCCGTAATTCTCCAGGGTTGTGTCTTCCTCTTCACCGAATCTGTGGGCTCCTATGGCGTCTGCGTGTATTTCTACTGCTGTATTTTCGGTGAATTCACCATTTTCTACATACGATAAAGGTATCCTCATGAGGGATACATAGACTCCGTCCTCAGATTTTTTTCCGGATAATATTTCAGTGGTGTATGCCTCTTTTCCATCTACTGTAAGCCAGGCCCAGAAGGAAACCGGATCCCCTTCCTTGTAGGTGAGCAGATCGAGTCTGTCGGCGGTGTTCAACTCCGGATCCTCTGAGCGCATGGAAAGGGTAAAATATAAATCCAGTCCGTCACAATATGCATCTGTCACGCTGATGGTGATTCCCTGGTCTTCCGCTACATTTGTGATCTCCTCTTCGGGCTCTGTTACTACCGGCTTGGAATGCTTCTCGATATTGCTGTACGCGGTCTTGTCTTTCTCGGGGTAAGGGTTATCCTCCCGCATCTTCTGCAGGCGGCCGAATACATCTCCCAATAGCGGGATATCCTTTGCCAGCGCCGGGTTTACATAAAATACGCCCGATAGTACAATGACCAGGCATGCTGCTGCAGCAGCAATCCCCAGCCCTCTGTACAGCCTTTTCTTTTGGCTGCCGCCCTTAAGTTGCTTCATACGCACCTCACCGCTGCGGATTTTGTCATACATTTCCTCCATACGGCCGTCTACAATTTCCGGTATCTTTATATCATTCTGCAATGCTTCTTTCAGTTCAATATCATGATCCTGCCTGTTCATCCCTGCACCTCCATTCCATATGCTGACGACGGGTTTTCCTTCAGATATATTTTTTTAAAGGAGTTCCGCCCCCGCGATAACCTCGTTTTTACGGTATTCTCGTTCATCTCCAGTATAGAGCCGATTTCTTTGATACTAAAGCCTTCCACATAGTAAAGCAGCAAGACAATGCGGTACTGATCCTCCAGCTGATTCAACAGGCCTAAAAACTCCCTGCCAGACGTATCCACCTGCATTTCCTCCAGTTCTGGATGTTCATATATCGGCACCATTTTTCCACGCTCCTTTAATATGCGGTTACAGTGATTAATTAGTATTCTGGTCAGCCACGTCTTAAAAAATTCCGGCTGCCGCAGGCCCTGCAAATTTTCAAAGCTGCTCAAAACCGTGTCCTGCATCGCGTCTGCAGCGTCTGCATCATTTTTCAGCATGCTGACTGCAATTTTATACAAAGCCTGCTTGTGCTCTTCCATTAATGTTATAAAAGCTTCCTTATTACCGGCCTGCGCCCTTTTTACCAGATTTTTCAACTTCACACTCCCCCTTTGTATCGCAGCTTATGTCTGATATTTCATCGTCACGCCCAAACATTTTGTCCAGCGGGACTATTACATCGAAAATAAGTAGCAAGTTAATTATTATTCGAGGTACTAGCGGTTATCACACCTGCTCTGTCTTAGATAATAGTATTCATATTTTTATTCAATCGATTGATACTAATTAGATAAATAAATAGATTGAAAAGTTTCAGCATATTGAAAAAATTATAGGAAATTATTTCCATATGAATTTAATTAATTTACCTTCTGCCTTCAGGTTCATACTGCAATCTATCATATCCCGCATAATCAGCCTTTATTTTACTCATAATAATAAAGCCATAATTTTATTTATGAGGAGGTGTCCAAATGGATCAAAACTATCAGATAGCCGACATATCCGGTCAATGTGTCCATGAGATTGACAAGCTGCAGAAAACTCTGAAAGAAAAAACCAACCAGGAAATTGTACTGATTGCTTATACGCCGTCAGAAAAGCAGGATTAGAGCAGTAAAGAAGAAAGACCGGACACTAAAATATGAGATATGCCAAGTTCTATGTGCAAAATACTTCTAACACAAAAGGTCATTTTCCTGTATAAAATCAAGAAAATGACCTTTCATTACACGTATTCTTGTTTTTAGTGATTATTCTCTTCCCCCTATAGAAGTGGGAGATTTTCACTTTTCTTGTTAAATAATAATAGCACTAGTTATCTGCTGGTTCCATCCGCAGCTTTTTTCTTTGGAGGATGTATCCGGATACAGAGCAGTTCTTTTACTTCCTCAAAAATCTTTTCAGTAGCCACATCGATCATTAGCCATCTGGAGCCGTTAAATACATTAGTATTCTTATAAAGTTCCTGCAGATATGAGCTGAAGGATCCCAGCATCAGTTCCGTCTCCGGCGCTTCTTTTCTCCCAATCGATATGAGGCAGGTGAAATATCCTTTATTCGGATATAACGTGCACAATGCCCTGCTGCTTTTCTTATATTTCACATTCCATCCCGGCGCCCCGGAACATCTGCTGTATTCTATGGCCGGCTTTATGGAATACGTCTCTTCAATAAATTCACACAGCCCTTCCCAAAACGGACAGTCCACATAAGCGCTGATGTCCTCAAATTCAGGTTTGTCCTCTCTTGTATATGCTTCAATCCATCCCATGATATTTCCTCCGTAAGTTTGTATTCTCATGTATCATACCACAATAATCAGGACAGCTGTGTGTCGTCTTTATTTCTTTTTAACCGGATAACATACTTCTGTCACCAGATCGTCCGGGCTTTTCGCCTCATAGGGGCTTACATGGTAAATACAGAACGAGGGGCCGTCGAATTCATAGCCGTTCTCCTGAATCCATCTGGCAACAGATTCGTTCACCTTTGTGATCTGGTCATAGCTTCCGCTGTATGTTGCTGAAGCCATCTGAACCGGCGCCACGGTCTTGAATCTCACATGTTCGGTGTCTTTATAAGATCCCTCCACACAAGCCTGTATTTCAACATCTACATCGCCGTCTTTGTACCCCTCGTCGTGGAATATTGCAAGTCCATAGCACGGCACGGCCTGTTTCAAATTCTGGGAAGCAGTCTCCTCATTTAACATCTGCCACAGCATTCCTTCCGCATCATATGCCGGAATTACCTGGCGCACACTGGCTACATACCTCTGGGGGAGCGTCTTTAACGTTACTTCGTAATTCATAAGATTACCATCCTTTCTCAACCATCTGATCGTATTGTCCAGAACCTGTAACCGTTCCTTTGTCAGCCGTTCCTGCTCCTCCAGCTCCCTGCGCTTAACCAGCAGAAACTCTTCTATAGCCCGGGGATCATCATACTTTTCTAAGATCTCCCCGATCACTGCAAGGCCAAAACCCATGCTTTTCAATACCTGGATTCTTTCAGCCAGCGGCAGCTGGGATACGCCATAGTAGCGGTAACCGGAGAGGTCATCCACGACCTCCGGCTTCAGCAGGCCAATCTCATCATAATGGCGCAGCATACGGATACTGATTCTTGACAACTTCGAAAAATCTCCTATTTTTAACATTGGTACCACCTTTCACATGTGTCTGTTTCTGAGCTCATTTATACCATACAGTATACCATAATGTGAGAGTCAAGTACTTATCGGGATTTAGTCGGCTAGCTTTCGCCTAGTCGACGGACGGGGACGCTTCATGAATGGATGTTCTCCGGAAGGTTTTCGGCTATCCATTTATGAAGCGTCCCCGTCCGCGCCGAGACTAAATTTCGTCGCTAAATCCCGATGTGAGAGTCAGGAGAAGTTCCGGACTAAGAGATCGCTTTTTTCTATAAAGTCCTCGATTGTATCAAACCCAGACTCTTCAAGCATTTTCATTACATAAGGGTTTTCCAGCGGGGTCGCAAAGGGAGCGCTTTCTCCATATGCATTTACCTGCCTGCGCCCTTCTTTTCGGTTCAAGATGGCTTTGGGACCTCCCACGCATCCACCCTGGCACCCCATTCCTTCGAAGAAATTGGCATCCGTCTCTTTGTTCTGAATCCGTTTAATTAATTCCCGGCAGGCCGGTATACCGTCTGCCTGCTCTGCCTTCACCTTTATCTTCCGATCCGGTCTCAGCTGCTTTTCGGTCTCCTGCACGGCCTCGCTCACGCCGCCGGTCCTTGCGTAGATCCGGCCTGCCCTGGAGGAATGCTCCTTTTCTTTATCGGCCAGTTCCTCCGGGTGGATGTCCGCGGCCTCAAAGATATCCTGTATTTCCTGAAATGTCAGCACGTAATCCACAGCCCCGGCAATATCCGGCTCTTTTGCCTCGCTCTTCTTTGCCAGACAGGGACCTGCAAATACAGTGAGTGCATCCGGATGCAGCTGTTTTATCATTCGCCCGCAGGCAACCATGGGAGATACGGCCCCCGGCACATGGGGCATCAATTCATGATACATCTTGCGGATCATAGAGATCCAGATTGGACAGCAGCAGCTTGTAAGCTGGTAATCCCCTTCTTCGTTGACATGTTTATCAAACTCCAGCGCTTCCTTTAAGGTCAGGATATCCGCAAAAAGAGCAACCTCCACCATTCCCGTGAAGCCCAGGGCCTGAAAAGCGGTCCGCAGCTTTCCCGGAGTTACTTTTTCCGAAAACTGTCCCAAAAACGCCGGGGCAACCATCATGTATACAGGCCCTTCTGACTCCCTTACGGCCTTCATTGCCGGAAGCACGTCCCTGCCCGCTGTGATTTTATCTGTCTTGCATGCCTCAATACACGCCTCACACCCGGTACACAGCTCCGGGTTGATGAATAATTTTCCATCCTCCCCGACCTCAATTGCGTCAAAGATACAGCTGTTCTGGCACGCACGCTCATATTCACACTCCTCACACGGCTCATTAAAGACGACCGGTGCATGGCTCTGGGGATGTAGAAGACAATCCAGATGATAGGGGTGGTACTCAGGCGGCAGAGGCGCTTTTAGTGATATTTTCCGGTTCAGAATCTCCCGGTACAGCTCTTCAAATGTTTTCATTTTAATTTCTCCCATTTCTAACTGATATTACCAGTTATTATGGGCGGAGCGTTCTGTTTTTATGCACATGCAAAACGCCCGGATGCCGTAACGGCACCGGGCGCAGACGAACCATGTATAATAATTCTTTTCGCTGTATGTCAGTCTTTCCTTGTGTCCCCCCAGAAGAACAGGGCCACCGTTCCGGGGCCTGTATGGCTTCCGATCGTTGTCCCAACACTGTTGATCACAACTTTTCCATTCAGCTTTGGAAAACGCTCTTCTATCATATCCGCCACTTTTCTCGCATCATTGTAGCAGTCCGAATGGGATATAAAACACTTTCCGGAGTAATCCAGCCTGTTCTCTGCAAACAGTTCCATTTTCTTTACGATCTCCCGGATTACTTTCTTCTTTCCCCGGATCTTAAAGCGGGGGATCAAGTGCCCGGTGTGATCCATGTTGAGCAGCGGACAGATCTCCAGCGCTGTTCCAAACCAACCGGAAACCTTGGATATACGGCCCCCTTTTACATAAAAGGTGAGATCTGTTGAAAAAAACCAGTGGTGCAGATTCAATTTGTGAGCCTCTGCCCATTGGTACACTTCCTCCAGGCCCTTACCTTCGTCCCGCAGGTCGGCCAGACGGTCCATAAGCAGTCCGTAACCGGAAGAAGCCCCCAGTGAATCCACAATAAAAATCTTCCTGTCCGGAAACTCCTCCAACAGTGCCTCTTTCGCAGTCTCCGCAGAATTAACCACTCCGGACAGCCCGGATGACAGGCACACATGCAGAATGTCCTTTCCCTGGATAAGTATGCTGCGGAAATACTCCATAAATTCCCCCGCATTTACCTGAGAAGTCTTGGTATCGGCTCCTTCTTTCATTCTGGCATAAAAAACATCAAAGGGCATACTCTGCCCCAAATCATCCGTATATTCCACACCGTCCAAATAATAATGAAAGCATATGAATGAGATATCCCGTTCTTTAAAATGCTCCGGCGACAAATCCGCAGTCGAGCAACAGCTTAATGCATAATTTTCCACAATCCTCTCCCCCTTTTCTGCTGCATTTATAATTTTATCTTACTCGTATATCACAGTTATGTCAACTATTTTATATAGTTGTTAATACTACTTTGTGCATTTTTAACCCCGGAAAAATAAATTTCCTGACCATATTTCTACGAAAGTTATCTGATACCGCCCTAGTGTCTGTCTGTATCTCTGGCAGAAGCGATTTCCGTACTATTTTAAAGGAATCTGGTGCATTGTTAATCCTGTCACAAGCATCTAAAATGAAAGAAAAAAGATACAAGGAGGATTCTATATGACTTCAAAAGAACGCGTAATGGCAGTATTTTCCCATCAGATTCCGGACCGTATTCCCATGTGGTGCGGTGCGTCTCCTGATTTTATGGCAAAGGCGCGCAGCTTTCTGAATGTTAAGAATGACGAAGAGGTTCTGCGGCGTTTCCATGACGATTTCCGTCGGGTTTATTCACGTTATGCCGGCCCGGACAAATTTAATCCGGACTGTGGTCCCATAAATGGAAAGACAAAATCCATATTTGGCATTGAAAGAGAAGGCATTGGCTATGGCCAGGCAGCGGCGCATCCCCTTGCCAATGCTGAAATCGAAGAAATCCATACCTATGCCTGGCCGTCCCCCGACTGGTTTGATGTCTCACATATCAGAGAAGACGCACTGGCATGGAAGAATCAATATGCTGTCCTGGGCGGGGAATGGTGCCCTATTTTTCATGATGCCATCGACCTGCTCGGCATGGAAAATATGTTGATCCTTATGTATGAAGACCCGGATATCGTACACGCCGTGCTTTCCCACATCACAGATTTCTATTATGAGCTGTCAGCAAGAGAATTTGAGGCGGCCCAAGGGGCAATCGATATTTTCTTTATCGGAAATGACCTGGGCAGCCAGACCGGACCTCTGCTGGGCGAAGAATTGTTCCGCAAATTTCTATATCCTTATTTGAAGCGGCTGGCGGATCTTGGCAGGGAATACGGACTTCCTACGATGATGCACTGCTGCGGCAGCTATGCCCAGCTTATGCCGGCGCTAATTGAGAGCGGCATCTCCGCCGTCCAGAGCCTGCAGCCGATCACCAGGGAAATGCAGCCGGCTAACCTGAAAAAACGCTTCGGAGAAAGGCTTATCCTCAATGGATGTATCGATTCAATCAGCGTACTTATAAATGGAAGCATAGAAGATACAGTCAGGGTAACCCGTGAAACCATCAAATGCATGAAGCCCGGAGGCGGCTACATTCTTTCCCCGAGCCATGACTACCTTCTGGAAGAGACTCAGGTTGAGAATGTACTCGCTATGTACGATACCTGCCTGGAAGATGGCTGGTACACTGCGTCAGAATCTGAGCAAAATATACGCAGTAACATTTAACCGTTCTATCCTGGAAAGGCCAAAATCAATATTTCTTTGGTTGAATAAGACTTGCCAGTACCTGGTAGAGGTACTCAACATCCACCGGTTTTGTCACAAAGCCATTCATTCCGGCATCAGCCGCAGCATCGGCGTCCTCTTTAAACGTATTCGCAGTCATAGCAATAACAGGAATCTCTGCCGCATCGGCCCGATTCTGGCTGCGAATGGCCCTGCACGCTTCCAGCCCGTCCATGACGGGCATCTGAATATCCATCAGAACCGCCTGATATTCACCCGGGCTGCTTTCCAGGAATAAATCGAGCGCTTGTTTTCCATTCTCTGCCCGCTTCACCGCTGCACCCTGCATCTTCAGCAGCTCAATGGCGATCTCTGCATTTAGGTCATTATCCTCGGCAAGGATAAAATTCATGTGCTCCAGGAAGTGATCGTTCTTCGTCTTTTCCGGTTTTGGCTCCAGCGCCCCAATTGGAAATTCAATAGTGAAATAAAATTCACTGCCCTTTCCTTCTTGGCTGGCAAGCTTCAGTTCACCCCCCATCAGCCTTATGAGCGTCCTGCTGATAGCCAGTCCCAATCCGGTTCCCTGGCTTTTGGAAAAGCTCGTGCCTACCTGTTCAAATGCCTCAAAGATGCGATTCTGATTTGCCTCGGAGATCCCCATACCATTATCAATAACCTGGAATCTATATGCCGCTTTCTTTTCAGAACGCTGCATCTGCGTCACACATACTCTGACCCTTCCGTCCTCAGGGGTAAACTTAAAGGCATTCGAAATCAGGTTAGCAAGCACCTGCTTCAGGCGTACTGAGTCCCCGACAATCACGTCGTCCTGAATCTCCTTCTTCATCCAAAAATCTAATCCCCGCCTTTTTGCTTCCGCCGTCATCATGCTTTCCAATTCATCCAGAATCTGCTCCAAAGAGAACGGCTCGCTTGCCACTGTCATCATACCGCTTTCAATTCTGCTCATATCCAGGATGTCACTGATCAAACTCAGCAGATAACGGGAAGAGGCACGTATCTTGGAAAGATTCTCCCTTACGTTATCCGGTACGCTGTCCATCATACAGGTCAGGTCGCTGATACCGACAATTGCATTCATGGGGGTTCTGATCTCATGACTCATCCTGGACAAAAATTCCCCTTTCGCACGGCTTTCAGCTTCAGCCCGCTCCAGGTTTACCTGCATCTTTGCCGCATGAATACGATAGCGCGCCATGATCAGGATAAAGATGACTACCAGAATAGATATCCCTGCCAGTATGGTTATAAACAGCATAGGATTCGCATAAATCATCTGGCTTGCCGAAAGATGACCTGTGCCTATGGATATCATATTCCGGCTCTCTATCGTCTCCTTCTCATCACTGGTCATTGTGTTAATGGCTTTGTTCATGATTGTCAGCAGCTCTCCCTCAACCGGACTGGGCATTGCAAAACTCATATCATTTTTTTCATTGATCACAGTATTCGGGACGACATTTTTAAACTGATTCGCCTGTATTTCCTGCTCGATTCTTGAAGAAAGGCCATAATAAAAGTCGACTTCTCCGCTATTAACTGCACGCAGCGCTTCGGTCACAGTCTCATAGTACTTTACCTTTGATACATGGATGCTGCCAGGCATCACCCGCCCTTTGGTCACTGCCCCGATGAGCCCTTCCGAAGGAAATGTCACAGACTTATTACGTGCTATGATGTCATTCAGAACCGCATACGGCTTTGTTACTGCCAGATTCATCTGGGCGCCTTCGTTATCGGTGCCAAGAAAAGAGCCGAGCATGTCCGCTTTTCCCTGTTTCACCAAGTCCAGTGAATCGCTGTAACTGTCCGCATAAACAAACTCAAACTTCAGCCCGGTAAACTCCTCCACCTTTTTCAGCACATCCGGTATCATGCCGTCGTGCTGGCCGTCATCATCTTCTATGCAATACAGAGGATGCCACTTTTTCAATACAGCTACTGTTACCGTTTTCTTCTGGCTGATGTAATCCAGTTCAGGCTGATTCAAATAAATAGCAGACATTCCGGAATCGGGAAAATTAGCCTCGTAACGCTCCTCGGCAAAATTCGGATTAGAGTCGATAATTTTTGCCATTGCCATATTCAATCCATCAAGAACTTCCTGATTATTCCCTGTTGTCACGATATAGTGGGGCTGTGAATCAAACTTTGCTACCAATCGGAACCTTCCGGAATCTTCTGTACTGTTTCCCAGAAGCATATCCACGCTGCCGTCTTCCAGTAAATGATAAAAATTTCCATTTACATGCTGTTCCCGCGGTAATTCAATCAATTCAGCATTTATTTCGTTGCTGTCCAAAAAAACCTTAAGGCGGCGGATATTCTCAGCCGCATTTTTATATACGCCGATCTTTTTTCCGGACATACTTTTCCAGTCAAAAGCCTTTATACTCTCATCGCCTTTTCTCGCTAAAAGGATAGATTTGCTGTAGCCGGTGTTGTAATCCGGATATGCAAAATATTCTTCCATTCCTTCCAGATAAAAACTGCCGCCCATCAAATCGTATTCACCCGCTAGAAACTCGTCAATCATGGTTTCACCTGTTGTGTCGATATATTCATACTTCCAGCCTGTATACTTGGCGATCTCATTTAGATAATCCACCACGATACCATGCCTCGTTCCATCCTCACTTGTCTCCGTAAATCCTTCCAATTCCGGAAAAGCAACCCGAAGGACACGCTGTTCTGTCTGCTCTTCCGCCTGCACAGGCGCCGCTGAACAAAACAATGCAGCTGCCAACAGCATGATGCAGTTTTTCATTCTCCCCTTCCATAGTATCTTCATATCCCAGAGCTCCTTTTTCATATTGGTTTTGCCGCTTCTGATTATATCATACGTGCCCTGCCGATGCGGCCTGTTCGCAAATACCTTTCCATTCCTCTGCCAGCGTCTATTCCAGTCTCGGCAGAATCTCCCCCAGTACCTCAACAGCCTCATTCAGTCTACTCAGTTCTTCCTGGCTCAGCTTTTCTTCCAGGGAACGAAGAAAATCTTTATTTTTCAGATAATATTCATCTAAATAGGCAGTGGCCTTCGGAGTAAGCCGCAGCCAGATCATCCGCCTGTCATTCTCATGGTACTGCCGTTCTATAAATCCATACTTATCAAGCTTATCCACCAGCTTGGTGACCTGCTGTTTCGGAACCTTCAGCTGCTGTGCCAGCTCCGTCATTGTCACTGTCTCACATTTCCTGACTGTTTCCAGACAGTAGTAAGTCTCCAGGCTCATCTCCCGGTGCAGTGTCTCTTTAAACGGACGCACCAGTTTTGAATGCCAATCCGGCATTACCAAAAGCAGATTTTTAACAAATTGTTCCGAATATTTTTCTTTTTTCATCTTTCTCTCCGTTGACAAATAAAGTTGATCGTGTTATGCTTTTAAATTAGTAAATAAAATATGACTATCATCATTGTTTAATCTTTATTGTACCATCACCAATTTCTAAATTCAAATACTATCCATGCCAAACTAAACAATTAAAGGAGATGACGCTGTTTATGAAAAACTACATACAAAATTTCATTGAAAATGTAAAAGATAAATTTCGTTTCGGTACGCTGAGTTTTATTTTTATTATCGCCTACGTTAATATCTTTCAGCATATCTTTGGTCCTGAAAATTCCATTGTGGGCGTTATCTTTACTATAATGATGTCCGCTTCTATGGTCCGTGATCTGACCGCTACTCCGGTAAGGCATCTGATCCTCCAGTCCGCCGTACTGGTCTGGATCGCACTGGCGGCATGCTGGGTTGTATATCTGCCGATGCCGCTGTCCCTCGTCATTAATTTTATCACACTATTTATGATTTTGTATGCTTTTACTTACGAATATTCCACCCATATGTACTTTCCTTATATTCTTTCCTACCTGTTTCTCATCTTCATCACGCCGGTGGATGCCGCCCATCTGCCAAAAAGACTTGTTGGCATGCTGGTGGGCGCCCTGTCCATTATTCTGTATCAATGGGTCATGGGAAGAAAACGTGTCGCTGAGACTGCACAGGATGTACTCACTGAAATGATAGACGATATCTCAGGTTATATTGCCTGGCTGCTGCTGGAATCGCCTGATAAGCTGGATCTCTCCGATATACGTCACAAGCTGTGCAGCCTGAGCCAGATCGTCTATGACAGAAGAAAAAAAGCACTCTGTATCTCGGACGCCGGTTTCTGCATGGTTGAGGCTGGACGCGGCCTGGAACACCTGCTGGCCTATCTTCAGGAGATTCCACGGAAAACGGTACATTCTGAAAAAAAACTGCTCCAGTATATTCAATCCCAGTTAAAGATGTACCGCGCTTATATAAATGCAGAGACTGCAGACTTGCGGCCGCCAGCCGCCCCTGTCTTGTCCGGCATACATGCAACAGAAACAGCCGGACGCGTAGGGGAACATTTAACCTTTATTTATCAAAAACTGCTGCATATGTCGGACCCGGAGAAAAAGCTGCACTACCGTAAAACGGCTCTTTCTCTGAAAATACAGCTTCAGATGGCTCTGGACTGGAGCCCTGTGCGGGGAATCTATGCACTGCGAGTTGCAATGATCCTGACCTGTGCCACAGCGCTCGTACAGTATTTGGCACTGCCCCACGGAAAATGGCTTCTCTTTACCCTGGCTTCCGTATCACTGCCCTACGCAGACGATGTCCCCCAGAAAATGAGAAAACGTATCATAGCTACAATTGCAGGCGGCCTGATCTCCGTTGTCATCTATTCTCTAGTCCCCTCTCCAGTCGGACGGACCGTTGCAATGATGCTGTCAGGATACCTGTCTTTCTTTTTTGCAGATTACACAGAAACTTATGCATGCTCTACCATCGGAGCACTCGGAGGAGCGGTCTTTATGAACGCATTTGGTTTCCAGGCAGTAACCGAGATGTTCCTGGTCCGCTTCTCGTATATATTGGTTGGTGCGGCTGCGGCATATGTACTGAACTATATGATGTTCCCTTACAGCCGTGACAGAGCGACCCGCGCGCTCTGGAAGAAATATCAGTCCAATATGGAACTGCTGGACAAAATTAAGCACACAGAAAAGCCGGATTCTCAACTATACTATACCCTGGTTATTCTGACTCATCTGCAGGAAGATAAACTCATACGAAATGCGGAGGAAGACCATAAAAATCACGGTTCATCCGGCTCTATGCGCTGGAATCTGGTCAAATCCAGCGATGCATAACTTCCAGCAGCCGTCCGATCTCCAGTGGTTTTGCTACATGCTCGTTCATCCCCGCCTGTTTTGCCCTGTAAGCGTCATCCGCAAATGCGTTGGCCGTCAGAGCAATAATTGGGATCTTCTCTGCATCCGGGCGCTGTCCGTTTTCTGCAAGTTTCCGGATCGCCCTTGCAGCGCCGTAGCCATCCAGCACCGGCATCTGGATATCCATCAAAATGAGGGCAAACTCTCCCGGCATTCCGGCGCAGAAGAGATCCACGGCCTCCTGTCCGTTGGAAGCACATATAACATCCAGCCCATAAGCAGTCAGCAGTTCCTCGGCGATTTCCCGGTTCAGCGCATTGTCCTCCACCAGCAGTATCCTCATATGCCCGGCGAATCCCGCCTCGGGCCCCGGCTGTACCGAAAAATGGGGATATACAGCTCCCTCTTCCTCCTGTGCAAGTTTTAGGAAGATCGTGACAGTAAAACGGGATCCCTTATTTAACTCACTCTCCACCTGGATGTTGCCGTTCATCATCTGTACCAGATTGCGGGTAATAGCCAGTCCCAGGCCAGTTCCCTGAATTCTGCTCACACGGGAATCTTCTGCCCGTTCAAAGGGCAGGAACATCTTGCTTTTAAACGGTTCCGACATGCCTATTCCGTCGTCTTCCACAACAAATTCGTAGCATCCGATCCCATTCCTTCCTGAAAGCTTTTCTTCCAGCCGGACATTGATATGACCGTTTTCATTGGTATACTTTACTGCATTAGAAAGCAGATTAAGCAGAATTTGCTTTACACGCACGGCATCCCCATACACCCAGCAGTGTTTTGGCTGCTTTACACAGGCTGTGTAAGCCAGCTTATGGCTGTCCGCATCGGGGCGGATGATCTCCGACACCTCCTCCAGTACGCCGTCAATCCGAAACTTATCCTCACTGAGCGCTACGCTGCCCGCTTCAATCTTGGACATATCCAGCACTTTATTGATTAATTCGAGAAGATGCCCTCCGGACAGATCGATCTTATTCAGGCAGTCTTCCATCTTTTCCTTATCCTCCATATGATTCTTGGCAATGGTGGTCATGCCCAGAATCGCATTCATCGGAGTTCTGATATCATGGCTCATCTTTGAAAGGAAATCAGACTTCGCCTGGTTTGCCTTATTCAGGGAATCATAAGCTTCTTCCAGTGCGTGCTTAGCCCGTTTTTCTTCCTCATAATATTCCAGTTCCTTCTGTTTTTCTGCACTGATATTACGAAACGCGATGATTGCAGTATCTGGTTTTTCGTTCTCCGCCTTTCTGAGATGCACTTCCATACGCAGCCACAGCTCGGACTGTCTGTTCCGGAATTCCACCTCCATATGCCGGTTCTCTGTTTTTAACTCTCTCAGAAGATTTTCTTTTCTGCAGATATCAGATACCTTATTCCAGTCAGCAAGATTAATTTCCCGCAAAATATAACTGCGGAGCTGGCCGGAATAGGAACCGTTTCTGGGAGGCGCCATTACACTTCCCGCCTCGGGCAGCCGAACCGCATAATAAGTGTCTTCCTCCAGATTCACATAGAAAATACTCACATACACGCCATTGATTGCCTGGAGCGCAGACTGGTTCATGTAGAGGCGTTCACTGTTTTCTGAGAGCTCCGACTTCATCCTATGGATATTATAGAGTGCGCCTACCACGCGGGCCGGCTTTCCATTATCCATCACGAGCCGTCCGTTTGCCCTATACCATAAATAACTGCCAAGACCTGTCCGCGGAGTTGAACAGCGCACCTCAAACACTTCGGTCCGCCCTTTGCATATGTTATCCATTACCATTGGGACATCATCGGGATGCACAATCTCCTGCTCCAGCAGTGCTTTAGAATAATTTTCTATCTCGTTGCGAAGAACCCCCTCGCCCGTGATCGGTTCATAGCTGATAAAACGGTCTGCCTCCATATCGTATTCAAACATGACGGCAGAGCTGACCTCCATGGCCACACGGTACATTTCCTGCTCCCGGTTCAGCTGCTCCTGAAGGATCTTTCTCTGCGTGATATCTATAACAGTGCGCTGCAGGATATTTTCACCTTCAGACGTGGTTCCCACAATCATAGTGGTACCCTGCATCCAGTGGACAGAACCGTCTTTCCAGATAACGCGGTACTCATTATCCTTGTAATCCCCGATTTTATTCAGCCCATAATATATCTCATGCAGAACTTCCCGGTCTTCCGCGCTCACTGCCCCAAGCACACCTTCCTGCCAGTCCCCCATCCCCTCTTCTATACTGTGATATCCCATCAGTAAAACAACGGCCCAGTTAAGAGAAATTAAGCGGTAACTGCCGTCACGGCATTGAACAAAGCGTATAATCCCGCAGGGTACGGTATCGTAGATACTCGTCAGCAGTTCGGTCTGCTCGCGAAGACGCTGGGCATCCTCCTCAGATCCCGTTATATCCAGATACAGGCTGTTGACCATCCAGTTTCCGTCCGCGTCCTGTGCCTTTTTTCCACTGTCAATAATCCACTTCAGACTTCCGTCCTTACACCGGACCCGGTATTTTGTGGAATACTCCAGCCCGCCGTCTTTGAAGGCTTCCGCGCAGTCGGCCAGCGCCTGTTCCAGGTCCGGAGGGTATACTGTCCCCACCGCAGTGCCGCCTGTGGCCTCCATAAACTCCTCCACCGTATAGCCAAACAGGCCGGCCGCCTCCCTGCTCACAAATGCAAAAGAATAGGTATCATCGTCATTGCTGATTTTAAGTCCGCCCGCAATTGAGGACATGATCACTTCCATCTGCCGGTTCTGCTGCTTCTTCTCCTCCTCCAGAGCCAGAAGGCGCTCCTGCACATATTCATAGGACTGTCTGCCGATCTTATCCGGAAACAGTTCCCCCTCCAGCAGTTCCTGGTAGGGATTGGAACAATGGATATGGGAACAGCGCAGCCCCTCATCCGTATCCCGGAATACAAATGTCACCCTCTGATGTGCTTTGAGGTACATCTCGGTATTGGGGTCTGTGGCAATCCACATGCGCCCCATCACCACGTATACATCTTCCACCGGAACAATGACATCATATTCTTCATCCCATATCATGCATTTCGGTATGACCCCGCCGTAATTCAGAAACTGCTTCGTACAGGCTTCCCGGCCTGAGAGGCACTCATCTTCTCCGGTGCCGAGCCAGGAAAACTGGGGAGAAAACAATGCCGTAATCCCCTCCATATCATGATCGCAGTAATGCATGTGCATCATACTGCTGGCCAGGTTTTTCACATCCTCCAAACGTTGATTGTACTCTCTGTCTGTTTTTGTTCTCACGCCGTCTAAACCCGCTTTCTTATTATTTTAACCAGTCCCACATGCGGTATTTCTTTCGCACCTGGCAGGTAATTCGGTTGTTTCTTAATTATACTGAATCCCGGCTTAAAACACAACGAAAATCGCGGTTCAATAACGTCCGCCTTCCTCACAGTACGGACACGTTTTGTTCTTCTGCGTCCTGCTTGCGGCGTCTGCCTGCCATGAGTGTCCTTTTTCGCAGATCCAAAAGACCGGTTTTCTGCTTGTACAGGTCAGGTCATGGGGCTGAAGCGAACCGTTTTTCCTGTAATCCCACTCCCTTACCAGGGCCGGAAAACAAGCTGCCAGCGAATTTTCCCTGCATACCCGGTATCCGGCGCAGTAGGGGCAGCCCTTTTTGCTGCCCACCTCATGCGAGATCCTCCTGCACCATTCATGATGCGGATACTTCGTGCACTGCCACCAGACTTTTTCTCCGGATCCGGCTGAAACATTTTTGGGATGCAGCATTTTATTTTTACCATAATGCCAGCGGGCTGCCACCTCCGGATGCGTCTTATCCAGGCTGTTCCCGCCGCGCACATACCGGCTGCGGCATACAGGACATCTGCTGCCTGCAGTTCTGGCCTGAATCTCCTTTTCCCATTCATGCCCGGCAGAACAGATCCACCATACTTTTTTATTGGATTTCGGCCGCACATCCTTTGGAGTTAGCGGATCGTTTTTCTCATAATTCCATTCAGCCGCAACATGCGGGTATACAGCCTCCAGGTTCTCCCCTTCTGTCGGCCTGCGACCGGAGCAATAAGGGCAGCCCCGCCCCAGAACACTGCGGTTGGATATCTTAGCCTTCCAGGAATGGCCTTTTTCACAGATCCAATAGGCATAGTTGTTATTCGCACAGGATAACTCCCACGGAGAGCCCTCGTTTTTCTCCCAGTCCCATTGTTCCAAAAGCTCCGGTTTTTTTGCAGCCAGGCTGTTCTCCCTTGTGAGCCTTCTGCCGCTGCAGTAGGGGCACCTTCCGCTTTTCACCATCTCTCTGACATTCCGCCTCCACGTATGGCCCTTTTCGCAGCGCCAGCTGACTATTGCGTGGGAGCCTACCGATACGTCATCCGGCGTAAGCCCATCATTGCCTTCGGTATCCCACATCTTCGCAATCCCCGGATTCTGCACTGACAGCCGGTTCTCATTGCTCACTCTGTGCCCGGAACAAAAAGGGCAGCCATAACCGCGGTTGGTCCGTTTATTTGGGGACATTTTCCAGACATGCCCTTTTTCGCACTGCCAAGTATAATCAGTTCCTGCTCCGTATTCCACCATCTCGGGAGTAATCGGCCAGTTCGCCTCCTTATGCCATTCCCCTGCGAGCTCCGGATATCTGGACGCCAGGCTGTTTTTCTTTTTACCTTCCACCAGAAGCGTACGGATATACTGGGCATCGCGGACGACATCCACATCCATCTTTATGTTCATCCCATAATGGCTGTTTATGTATCTCACAATCGCGGACACAACCTCATTCATATACTTATACGAGTGGTCAACACTGCAGACAATCTCTCGTTTTGTCTCTTGTTTCTGCTCTTTTGTTCCTTTTGCTTCCCAGTCCCGTTCCCCTGTCTGCTCTCTGACCGTCAGCACCCCGATCCCGATGCTTTGCAGATAGTCCGCTTTACGATTATCATAATCCGCCCGGTCATATATCTCATGGAACACTCCATTATACTCAATCCCCAGCTGAAGGTCCGGTATAAAGACATCCACTTCAAAACAATCGATCACAGCTCTGTTGGTGCATTCCGGGAAAATTTTCTTCATATAATAATAAATCACCTGTTCCGGGAAAGAAGTTTTCCCCTGCTTTTTGCAAACCGGACAGCCCTGTGCATGCTGCGTCCTGTTTGACACAAACGCCCGCCACCTATGCGTGGGGTTAAAGCTGCACTGCCAGTAAACCTTCTTCCCGCTGAATGGATGTATTTCTTCCGGTTTCAGGTCATTTTTTTCATAATCCCATTCCCGTGCAATCCCCGGAAACAGCGCCTGCAAATTATACTCTTCACTTACCAGCTCTCCCCGGCAGTAGCAGCATCCCTTAAAATCCCCCTGCTCATTCGGGCTCTTATACCAGCTGTGCCCGCGATCACATTTCCACCAGAATTTCTTACCCGAACCGGGAAGCACCTGATCCGGGGTCCTCTCATTCTTCTCATAATCCCAGCACTTTGCCAGCTCCGGATAAATCCGTTCCAGATTATACTCCTCCGATACCCGCCTGTGAGAACAATAAGGGCAGTCCGTATACTTACACCTATTACGCCATGCAGGAGGAGCTGTCCACGTATGCCCCCGCCCGCACCTCCAGGAAACCGCCTCTCTGGAACTACTCGGCACCTCCTCTGGAGAAAGCCCATTCACCTCATAATCCCACTGTTCAAGCACCTCTTCCCGCCCATGCCTCTTACAATAATCATAAAAAGATATTCTCATATGTATTCTCCTAAAAACACTAATAAAATAAGTATAACATAAAGTGAAAATTTGGAAAACTTACCTATTTCTTACTGGTCAATTGTATGACCCCTCAATTCAATCCGCCTTCCCCGCCACTTTCCGCTGCTCCGCCTCCCGCCCGGACGCACCAGCGTTATAGAAACCCAAACGG
>NZ_WKZK01000058.1:0-25972 GCF_009680135.1 Eubacterium sp. BIOML-A2 | reverse complement strand
CCCCCCCCCCCGGAACATGATATCGGGGGCTGGAAGAGCGTAGGCACGGCTGTAAGCAGGAGCTGAGAAAAAAAGCAGAAAAACCGGGGTGATTTTTGTGATACCGAGTCACAAAAATCCCTGACCCCAGCGCGTGAAGCCATCCAGGCTTCACGTGATGTGTCCAGGTTACCCCGATTTTTCTGTTTTTCTGCTTTTTTACTCTACTCCAGCTTACAGCCGTGCCTACGCTTTTTCAGCCCCCTATATCATGTTCCGTAGGGTGTCTTCCGTTATGGGCTTCTATAAAGCGTCCACCCTCCCAAAGCTTTTAAGGAACCCCACCTTATCGATGGCCTTCACTCCCATCCACCAATTTGCGCTGATTGCAAATTCTTTTGCGTATTTCTCCCCCAGATCAAACCAGCTCCATGTGATATCCCATACTCCGCCCGGATTACGCGTATCTATCAGATAATCCAGCTCTTTCTCTACGATTTCTTCGTTTCCTTTATACAATGGACTGTTTGGCGACTCGATAAATTCCGACGGCCTAGGTGTGTACATTGCCCACTTTTCCGGGTTCCGCTCAATTCTGCTATTAGAAGCCTCTCCCATTTTCTCCAGAAGCCTCCCGCATTCCAGATCCGGAAACAGGCCTTTCTGCAACACATCTATCAAAAGCACGCACATGCCGCCGGCCCCCATTTCTCCAAAATCTTCCGTGGATTCCGCTTTTTTAAGAAGCTGTTCTGTATACTTCAGCGCCTTATTATATACAGATGTCTCCGGTTCTGCGTAATGCAGAATGAAAGAGCAAAGGCCTGCAGTGATTCCCAGGCTCTGCAGTTTGTTTTCTTTTTCACTGAATGTCCACCATGGCGCATGAGGGTAATTGTCACTGGATGGGATTGAGAAAAACCATCCGTCTTCATCGCTGTAAACCCCGCTGTCCAGATAACGTAAGATTCCCTGAACCATAGGGTGATCCGTGCCTGCATGCTCCATTAACTCTATTTTTCTAAGCGTAATAGCTGCTGTCATTGTAGCGTAGGGAGAAGATTCCGGGTTCCAGCCGTCGGGTTCTACCGCGTTTCCAAATCCGCCGTCCTCATTCTGATAATATGACAGTTCCTCTGCAACCGCCTCCCGCGTCCCGTCTTCATGAAAATAATTCCACAGGGCCATCTCCAGTGGTCTTGCGTTTCTGTGAAACCATGTACGTATTTCCTGATAATCTTTTTGTTTGAGCGTCTTCATCATCCTATTCCTCCATCAGTCTTTTACAGAAATATTATCAGAATCAGGCCTGTCCGTATTGTAAAAAAACGACATGGTCATTGGTTTTTTATGGCAATTTTCTTAGCCCCCTCCGGGTTTGTACCGTGAAAACGCCTGAATTCCTTTAATAGATGCGCCTGGTCTGTGTACCCGTAACGGTATACTGCGTTCTGCGCGTTAAATGACTCCGACGTCACGATCTCCCGCCATACATTCTGGTAACGCACCAGGCTGGCAATCTTTTTCGGAGGCATGCCTATCTTCTGCAGAAACAGGCGCTCGATCTGTCTCTGGCTGACCGCACTGTACTCACAGATATCCCGGACAGCCACCGCGCCCGATGCAGACAATATTCGTTGTATCGAATTGAGCAGATCTGAATTTTCCTCTGCCTTTTCCAGCTTCTGCAGCAAAAATGCCTCCACATATGCTATCCGCTCTTCCACCTCCGTCAGATAAAAGAACGGGTCAAAGAGCCGGCCCCAGCCTTCTCCCAGAGCCTCCAGCTCCGTTGTCTGATTACACGCATCTTTCAGATTCATAGAAAAGAAAAAACTGGCGGCCCAAAAGTGAAAACGAATGGCAAAACTGCTGACTATGTCCGTATCTTCCCGTGACTGTGCCAGAAACGGCTTGTCCTGTATCCCGCACAAATAACCGGTAATCTTCTGGCTGGTATGGTTTACATTTACAATAATATCCATACAGGTATCCGGTATCACCAGCACCTCCCTGCTGCTTCCTTTATAATTGTGACAGCTATTCTGTCTGCCGTCTATAGGTATGTAATCCCCCTCCGTCCAGTAACATGCCACATAAGGTGACAGGGAAACGCATGGACTGTACTCTCTGTAAGTATCGTCCGCTAAAAAAGGACGGGCGGTCAGCGGACGGTATATATTGTGAAATGTCAGCATACATGATCTCCTCTCCATGTCTCGTTTTATAAGCTACTTAACTTTAACATACCCTAAAATGTTATACAAGCGGTCTCCTCCTGCTGATTCTCTTGTGACACAAGATATTGATACTATTCACGTCCTATGGACCGTGCATAGTATCAATATATTTGCATAACTTTAGACTTGCCGGCGAATGGGGGCGAGCATACCCTACCCCACTTTCATAAAAAGCAGCACCGATACATTTTTTATGAACTTTTCATAAAAAAATATTTCGGTGCCAAAGAATTTATGTTATACTAATACTTATAATGAGAGCAATTCTCGGTAACTGTACAATTTTTTCAGACACGTTCTAGAAAGGAGTCATGGTGAAAGTTTGAGTATTACAAAAAAATTAAATGAGAAATGGCGGGAGGCGGTAAGCGCTGTTCTGCCGATTATCGGTATCGTACTCTTTTTATGCTTTGGAGTAGCGCCGATTTCCCCAAGTATCTTACTTTGCTTTTTGATCGGAGCCGTACTGCTTTTGCTGGGCATGATGTTTTTTACGCTCGGTGCAGAGGTTGCAATGACACCGATGGGTGAACGGGTCGGCACCTGTCTGACCAAAAGTAAGAAGCTGTTGCTCGTAGTTGGAATTTCTTTTTTACTTGGGGCAATTATCACAATATCGGAGCCGGATCTGCAGGTTCTTGCACAACAGGTTCCATCCGTTCCAAATATGGTATTGATTTTATCTGTAGCGTGTGGTGTGGGTGTTTTTCTGGTCGTTTCATTTTTGCGTATGCTGTTTGGAATACCGCTGCCGCCTTTGCTTCTGATTTTCTATTTTATTATCTTTGTGCTGGCATTTTTCGTGCCTGAAGATTTTCTGGGTGTAGCCTTTGACTCCGGTGGCGTGACAACGGGTCCTATGACAGTTCCATTTATCATGGCTTTAGGTATTGGTATTTCCTCAATCCGAAGTGACCGGCATGCAGCGGATGACAGTTTCGGTCTTGTTGCGCTCTGCTCGATTGGCCCGATACTGGCGGTTATGATTCTGGGAATGATCTACAATCCGAAGGAAAGCGCATATGTACCGCCTGTCATTCCGGACATTGAAAATTCAACGGAGCTATGGCATCTGTTCGCTGTTGAGTTTCCTACTTATATGAAAGAAATTGCCCTTTCTCTGCTGCCTATTGTGCTGTTTTTCCTTGCTTTTCAGCTTTTAGTTTTAAAACTGTCAAAACGTACGCTTATGAAAATATTTATGGGTCTTATCTATACATATATCGGTCTGGTTCTGTTTTTGACCGGGGTTAATGTGGGATTTATGCCCGCCGGAAATTATCTGGGCCAGGTACTCGCGGGCCTGGAACATCACTGGACGCTGATTCCGATTGCAATGGTGATGGGATATTACATTGTAAAAGCCGAGCCTGCCGTATATGTGCTGAATAAGCAGGTAGAGGAAATTACAGACGGCGCTATTTCGGCAAAAGCTATGGGAATCGGACTCTCTGTGGGTGTGGCGATCTCACTTGGCATCGCAATGATCCGGGTGATGACAGGGATTTCTATTCTCTGGTTCTTAATCCCGGGTTATGCTCTTGCGCTGGGTATCTCGTTTTTTGTGCCCAAGATCTATACTGCCATCGCTTTTGACTCCGGCGGCGTGGCTTCCGGCCCCATGACGGCTGCCTTCCTGCTGCCGCTGGCACAGGGAGCATGCGTGACCCTGGGCGGAAATATCGTAACGGATGCATTTGGATTAGTAGCAATGGTTGCCATGACACCGCTCATTACGATTCAGGTCATGGGGCTTTATGCAAAACTTGTAAACAGCAGAAGCGGGCAGGATACCATACCTGCACAGCCGGCAAGTGATTTTGAGATGCTGGATGATGATGCAATTATAGACTTATAATTCAAATAAGAATCGAGGATTTTATGAGTGAATTAAATCTGATGGTTACGATCAGTGACCGGAACCAGATCCGAAGGTTTCTGGCATTTTATAAAGAATATAACGTTAATATCATATTGATCTCCATGGGACGGGGAACTGCTGAAGATGATGTGCTGCATTCCTTCGGCTTCGAGGCATCAGAAAAGGCCGTCCTTTTTGCCATGGTTACAACTAAAGAGTGGAAGACAATAAAGAGCGGCCTGGAAAAACAAGTTAAAATTGATATTCCGGGCACCGGGATCGTCTTTATCGTACCGGTAAGCAGCGTCGGCGGAAAAAAACAGCTGCAGTTTATAACCGAAGGACGTAATTTTGAGAAAGAGGAGGAAAGTACGTTGAAGGACACGAAACATGAGCTTCTCGTTGTGATAGCTAACCAGGGATATACAGAACTGATTATGGATGCCGCCAGAGGCGCAAAAGCGGGCGGAGGCACAGTCATTCATGCAAAAGGAACGGGGATGAAAAAATACGAGCATTTCCTGGGGGTTTCATTGGCTTCTGAAAAGGAAATGATCTTCATTGTGGCTAAAAGCGAAGACAAAAGCAGCATTATGAGGGCTGTCATGGATCAGGCCGGACTGGGAAGTAAGGCAAAAGCGATTGTGTTTTCCCTGCCTGTTACGGAAACTGCGGGGCTGCGGCTCATGGAGCAGGAGGATGATTAGCAGGGCATCCTCCTAATCAGGCTTCACCTTATATACCATGATATGCTCCCCATGCAGATCCCGTTTTCCGTTAAAAGAAAAGCCAAACTTTTCATACAGGTGGATCGCTGCCTCGTTCCCTTCAATCACACTCAGATAAATTTTCCTACAGCGGTAATTTTGGATCAGCAATTTAAGCAGTTCGGATAAAGCGGCGGTCCCGTACCCCTTCCCCTGATATTTTTTATCAATCAGCAGACGATCCATCCACAGTCTGCCAAAGGGAAGGTACTGCCATAGGAAGAATCCATACATGGCGAAGCCAACCATTGTATCACCGTCATAGATGCCTACCGGATGCCAGCGCTTACACCGGTCTGCCTCAGAGAGGCACTGCTCTACGGACTCGATAAAACCATGCTGGCTGCCGGCAATTTTTAATTTCAGGGCTGTTACTCTGTTCTCGTTCGTTATTGGTTCAAAATGAAGATTCATGATTGTACTCGCCTCTTAACTTTTTATTGACTGGTTCTCCCGTTTTACTGAATATACCAGGTGGGGCATATCTATTCCGTAATAATGTTTTGTAAACCCTCCGCAGACAGCCATACCATTTCGTATTGCCACATTCTGTGAAGGAATGTTGTTGTCTCGGATGATAGAATACACTTCCTCAATATGTAATTTCTCGAACGCATAATCCCTGCATGCAATGGCCGCCTCTGTGGCATATCCTTTATGCCAGTATGCCTTCTGGAAAAGGTAGCCTGCCTCCACGACTTCCCGGCCGCCTGCGTCCTGCATGGTCAGCCCACACTGGCCGATCATTTCTTCATTTTCTTTTAATATAACCGCCCAAAGGCCAAAGCCATATTTTTCATATCTCCGGATCTGCCGGTCCAGCCAATCCTGCACCTCTTCGTCTGAAAATGCATGTTCATATGCATACATGACCTCTGGGTCCTGCAGAATCCTGCAGAGTGCGTCGTAATCACCCTGATTCATTTTGCGTAAATATAATCGCTTTGTTTCCAATACCATGGTTATCTCACCTTCTTTTCACTTAATAATTCGATGTCATATAGTCAGGTGCTACCGAAAAGGCATCCAAATTGGATGCCCAGGCATTAAGTAAAACTCCAATATTACTATAACAGTTCAGACAGGCCCGAACTGTTACATATTACCGAACACTTATTTCCTATTCCAAACGGGGTGTTCTTGCACGCTTAAAGCGGGCACTGATAGCGCGGCTGTCCCATGCTCTTTTTCCCATATTCGATTGCCTCCACCGGGCAGCCGCAGATACAGGCCATACAGTGTGTACAGCGCTTTCCCCAGACCGGACGGTGATCCACGAGCTTTATATTATTGAGCGGACAGGCTTTCTCGCACTTTCCACATCCGATACAAGTATCCTTAGCATAAAACTTATCTGCATGAACATATAGAGGATAATAAAGGTCATTGACAATACTGCTCTTGATTTTATCTCTCGTCGTAATCTTCATTTCAGGAAGATTCTTTCCATCACGAATATACTCTGCCGCCTTCTGAATCTCCGGCAGGGCCTTTTTCACAATCATTTTCGCTTCCATTTCCTCCGGTGCCGGATACATGGCAATATAGTTCTCAGGCATTACAATCTCTGCACACCCCATATATATGAAATTCTTTTGCTCACAAAGCCTCTTCAGATACTTCTCTGCATTCCCGACTCCGCCGCCGCAGGTCATAACAAAATATACCTCGTGCGGTCCCTTAAATCTGGCCCGTTGAATCCATGCCTCCACCAGTCTCGGTATCCGCCAACCATAGGTTGGTAAGACAAAAACAAGTCTTTCTTCTTGTTTTACTTGAGCCCCTTCTTTCTCCTTAATCTTGTCATTCAAAAACACGGCCGGTTCTCCCAGAACCTCCGCTATTCGTTTTGCTGCATATTCGCTGTTTCCCGTACCGGAAAAATAAAAAATCATAGACGCTCCTCCTGCACTGATGTGATTTTTTCTTTTCTATCATAACCACTCTGCGTACATTATATCATGACCGCAAGCGGTCATGATGCCTCCGGCGGATGCGCAGCAGCTTTCTGCGGTTCCGCAGAAACTGCCTGATGCGCAATGATATAATGGTACGCTCTGCGTACATTATATCATAAATCTATCATTCATGATCACCATTTTCTTTCGGTTCAGAGGTTCTGTACCACTTCCCAGGCCTCCGTATCAAATTCCCTGTCTTTGTAATAAAACTTTTTATCTTCCTCCGTAATCATCCGGATCACCTTGCAGGGATTTCCCCCTGCTACTACCCAGTCAGGGATGTTCTTTGTCACCACACTCCCCGCACCGATGACCGTATTGCTTCCGATATGTACCCCAGGAAGAATCACTGTATTTCCGCCGATCCACACATTATCACCTAGGGTGACCTCTATGCCATATTCATACTTCGAGTTTCTCGATACCGGATGCACCGGATGGCCGGCCGTATAGATGGCGACATTCGGGGCCAGCTGGCAATTGTCACCGATTGTTACTTTCGCCACGTCTATAATCGTACAGTTATAATTTGCAAAGAAGTTCTTTCCTGCCTCAATGTTAAAACCATAATCACAATAAAACGGAGGATTAATAAAAGCATCTTCCGATTTACCCAGCATTTCTTTTATGATCTTTTTTATCTCCTCATAGTCGGAGCGGTCCACAGAGTTCAGCTTCTGCATCAGCCTTCTGCATCTCTTCTGTTCCTCCATTACGGCATCATCCGAAATATATGCCATTCCCAGATCCCTTCGTTTTCTGTTATCCATATTCATTCCCTCCTGATCTTTATCTCTGATTCTTATTGTTTCTTCCATTTTTGATGATTGTTTATATTGTATCAGTTGTCAGATTTTTCATCCATCCATATTTTTTATAATGCCGGTATACTGCGGGAAGCTTCACGAATTCGTCCAGGTTCAGCAGGAAATAAACTGCAGGAACCGGAATCTTCCATACAAATGCCGCCAGTATCCCAATGGGTACAATAATCACCCACATTGTTACCAGATCGCAGAAAAGGCCAAACCTGGTGTCGCCCCCGGCGCAAAAGATTCCGGCAATTGTGGTAGAATTCAAGGACTTTCCTATCATGTAATAGGCACATATGAGCAGCATGATTTTCAGGTATTCCTGTGCCTGGCCACTGAGGCCGGCTGCGAAACGGATGACCAGCGGACTGCATGCAAGAATCAGGATCCCTGACGCCGCCCCCGCGGCAAGCGACAGCCTGCAAAGCCTGCCGCCATATTCCTTTGCCAGTTTCAGTTCTCCTCTTCCGAGTTCATTTCCAATCAGAATTCCACTGCCGGTTCCAATTCCAAGACACATACATGCGATAATATTTTTCACAATATTGGCAATGGAATTGGCCGCAACTGCATCGCTTCCCAGGCGCCCCATAATCACGGAAAACATGGCAAATCCACAGCCCCATACCAGTTCATTTGCCAGTACGGGTACAGTATAGCGATAAAAATCTTTTTTCAGCCTTCTCTGATCCATCGCCATATATTTCCATCGGATGCGCACCGCATCTTTCTTTCTGTTTTCGAGAAGTACCAGCAGCAATTCCACGGCCCTTGAAATCGTTGTTGCAAGGGCAGCCCCTGCGATTCCCATATTGGGAAAGCCTAAAAGTCCAAATATCAAAGCTGCATTTAATATGATATTCAGGACAACGGAGATGGAGCCGTATGCTGTACTTTTCATCGTCCTGCCGCTGTTCTTCATCATACACAGATAGATCTGGGAAACACTTGTAAACAGATAGGATGGACTAACAATTTTAAGATACGGAATTCCCAACAGGATCAGCTCTCCATTATTTGTAAAAATGCGCATCAGCGCTCCGGGAATCAATGCCGCGCCTAGAAAGAACATGCCTGAGACCACACCAGACAAGCGCAGGACAACCGCCAGAATCTTTTCCATTGATTCCGTATCGCCTTTTCCCCAGTACTGTGCCGCCAGGACAGTAGTCCCAATAGCCAGTGCCGCATAAAACAAGTTCAGTACAAATTGCACCTGGGCTGCCAGGGATACAGCCGCCAGGGCGCTCTGATTTAAAAAACCCAGCATTAGGGCGTCTGACGCGCTGACCAGGGCTGCCATCAGATTCTGCATGGTAATTGGTAAAACAAGGACAAACAGTTTTCTATAAAATTCATTCTTTTTTATTTTCATTGCCTCCCCCCCCCACAAATTCAGCGTATTGTCAAGTTGATCGTTATTTAGGTCAGTTTAACAGTAAGTTAATTATTATTTGATGTACTAGTATGATATGATAAGGTAACAGTCCTGGTCTGCCTGAACTGTTACATGATAAGAATAGATTCCTCGGGTTTTTCTTGTGATATATTATAATAATATTATTGAAACCCGCTTAATTCTATCAATATCTTCTTTAATTTTTATAATAATCGTATTTGTGAGGTGTTTTATGGCTAAAGTCACTCTGGATCTTATGCATGATGCTTCTGAAATTGTCCATTATGATACGGCAGGTATCCCTTTATATATCAGAACCGGCAGTCTGGATCATTATCCGGATAAGCGCGCCCTCTGCCACTGGCATGAGGATATCGAATTTATCCGGATCCTGAAAGGCAGGATGAATTACAGCATCAATGGGAAAAAAATATTATTGAATGAAAATGACTGCCTCATGGTGAATGCAAAACAGATGCACTATGGGTATTCTCAGAACCAGCAGAATTGTATATTTATATGTATTCTGATTCACCCGGGTCTGCTTACGGCAAACCAACTGCTGAAACAGAAATACTTTGCGCCCATATTAGATAATTCCTGCCTGGAGTATCTCCACTTCCGTCCGCAGGATGCACTTCATCATGAAATGATGGCGTTCCTTGACCAGACCATGCGGCGGAAGGAACAGGCTGCCCCTGGATATGAACTGGAAGTGGCCGGCTCTATGCTGCTCATGTGGAGCCGTCTTCTCAGTCTCCCGCAGATGGCCTCCCAAGCACCGGAGGCGCGTCCCGACTCCGATCTTACAATTCAAAAAGACATGGTATCGTTCATTTATCAGAATTACGCTGAAAAGTTAACACTAGACGACATAGCCGCCGCGGGGAACGTCAGCCGCAGCAAATGCTGTATCATCTTTAAACTTTATCTGCAGCAGTCCCCTATAGATTTCTTAAATCATTACCGGCTCGAGGTCAGCTGCAGCCTGCTGAAAACCACCGCACTCAGGATCACACAGGTCGCAACAGCATGTGGATTCAATCACCACAGCTATTACTCGAAAATTTTTATGCAAAACTATGGGTGCACGCCAAATGACTTCAGAAAGCGTCACCGGGCAGAATAAGCCCGGGCCTTTTTGCATAGCGTGCTATGTGTTTATTCTTCTCTTCACCACTCTATTGTATTGAAGCCGATCTCCATATCCAGAATTTTAAAGTAATGGGCTTGCCTCTCCGATGCCGAATACCCCGAGACGATGAAGGGCTCTTGTACATGCGATATATAAGAGGTTTTTATCTTCTTTGCTGCTGTAGTTTTCCAGGTTGGCATCGCATATAAGAACCGCATCAAACTCCAGCCCTTTTGACATATAGACAGGCATGACAAATCCTCCCACAAGCTTCGGCATGCTCCCCTCCTGTATCAGCTGAATCTCCATCCTGTCCCTCAGGCTTTCAAACAAGTCACGGGCATTTTTCTCACTCTTGCAGAGCAGCCCAATGGACCGGTATCCGTTCTCAAGGCAGAAATCGACCTCATCGGCAATCATAGCGTCCAGCTCCCTCTGACTGCCGGCCATATGAATCTCCGGCTCATCCCCTTTACGGTTAAAGCTTTTAATTTCTGGCCTGTGTTCAATAAATTTCAGGCTGTAGTTCAATATCTCATTCGTGCATCGGAAACTCTTATCCATGGTTATCAGAGAGGATCTTCTCATATTCAGGATATTCCTTATCTGTTCATATAGAGACAGGTTCTCCTGTTTTTCCAGCGTCTGGTTAATATCTCCCAGAATTGTGAATTTGGAGTTAGAAAACAACAGGTGAAAGATCTCATATTGAAGAGGATAATAGTCCTGTGCTTCATCTATTACCACTTGTTTGATGTCCTGATACCTGATCCTGCCGCCCTCTGCTCCCCCTGCTGCAGAATATGCGTTCTGGGGGTCTCTCTGCGAATACCTGCCTGCTCCGTTCATTTTCAGATGTAAATATGCCAGGGCAATGGCATCATCGTAATATAAATAACCGGTATCCAAATTTTCCTGTGTATAATCCAGTATCTCGTCCAGGCTGCTGCAGGCCAGTGAATCTCCCGACAGACTGCGGAAGTATGCTTTATCGCAGAACAGTTTCTGGTAGAGGCTGAAAAGATCAGGCTCCGTAAATTTTTGAATCTCCTGCTTGATCATTATCTTTTCCGCTTTCCGGATTCTTCCCTTATTTGAATCACGGATTAAGTCCAGAATAATACCTTCGAGCTGCTTAAGCTTAATTCCCAGGGGAGTTTCTTCTCTGCCCAGTACTTTATTGCGCAAAGCCTCTTTTCTCACAATACACTTATCCTCATAGTACACATCTTCAAACTCAATCCACTTATGTGGCAGATCTTTGATAAACTGGTTTAAAATATCCAGGAATTGAAGAGAAGTTTTAAACTCAATGCTGCTTTTTATTATCTTATGGTATTCCCTGCTTGTAATCAGATTCTCCAGAAATTTATTCTTGGACTGGATGCGTTTTGTCTTCAGGACGGAGGCAAGGATATCTTCGAATACGATGGAGACAACATTACTTTCCCCCAGCTCCGGCAGTACCTCTGAGATGTAGTGTTCAAACAGGGAATTGGGCGAGATAATCAAGATATTATTTGCCGCCAGCCTTCCCGAAAGGCCCTGATACATCAGATATGCGGCCCGGTGCAGCGCAATCGAAGTTTTTCCGCTTCCCGCAACACCCTGCACCATCATCAAATCATTTTCCATATCCCGGATAACCAGATCCTGCTCCCGCTGTATTGTCTCAACAATTGCTTTCATCTTGGTGGAAGTGTTTCTGGACAGCAGCTGCCGCAGAAATTCATCGACGATCTGTACATCCGCATCAAAAAAATATTCCAGCTTCCCGTCACGAATCTCATACTGCCGCTTCAGGTTTACCTCGCCTGCAATCCGGCCAGCAGGCGCATCATAAAAAACCTTACCGGTCAGGAAGCGGTAGAAAACACTGGCAATGGGTGATCTCCAGTCATAAATATACATTTCATGCGATGTTTCTTCCTTTAGAGAAGCGCGTCCTATATAGATTTTCTCGAAATCGTCTTCCCCCTCGAATTTAAAATCAATCCGGGCAAAATAAGGTGACTTTATGATCTTCTCCAGCAAAGATATTTTATGTTCCATTTCCTCATAGGCCACAATCTTATCCGTCACAAAATTCATATCCTGACTTAGTTCGGCAAGCGCCTCAAAACCATCCGAGGACCAGAGGTCCGGTATCGAGTGAGACGTGTTATCACGCATTTCCTTCTTGGCTTTTATAATATCCGATTTGTTTTCCTCATTGCGCTTACGGGCACGTTCCAGCTGTTTCAGTGCCAGCGCCTTTGTATCCTCGAATCTATGATTCTCAAATTCCAGTTCAGACTGTTTGTATTCCATTCAAATATCACCTTTCATATAAAATCAGCAGGGAAACTCTTACCCTGCTGGATTCCTGCGAACTATGCCATTGGGGTAAGTTTACCACAAATCACCTTATAAAAATAGGGGGAAAATTGAGAATGAGGGGATTTAAGAATTGGCTAAAGGGGGACGCCTGTCTGAGATGGGGAGCGGGGGCATGTTTGGCTTTTGGCTGAAGATGTGTTTACATTCTGTGATAAAAATGGGGGGAATTTTGCATTTTTTATTTCGGCACCGAAATATATTGACACATGGATATGTGTGTGCTATCATAATATTACGGTACCGGAATAAATATTGTAAGGAGATGTTTCGTTATGGAAAAAACGATTGATGAGTTGTTGTTTGAGAAGTTGACGCTGTTTTTTAGGAATATGCGGCCGGACGGGCCGGGCGGGCATCGGGGACATGATGGCAGAGGGCCGGGATTCGGCGGGCCTGGTTTTCATGGGGAGCATTTCAGGCATCCGGGACCTCCTGAGCCTCCTCATTCTGAGATGAGGGGGTTGGGACGTGGGCCTTTGCATGAGGGGCCCCCGGATCGAAAGGGGCCCCTTGGCAGGGAACGTGTTTTAAGGATTATTCTGGAACATGAGGATGGCATACGGCAGAAGCAGATTGCAAAAGAGCTGGGAATTAATCCTTCTTCTATGTCTGAATTGATTTATAAGCTGGAATCAGATGGATATCTGGAGAGACGGGTGGATGAGAGTGATAAGAGGGCCACGCTTATTTTTCTGACGGAAAAGGGAAAAGCCAGGGCTTTTGAGGTTCAGGATGAACAGGCTGAGCAGATGCAGTTTCTGTTTCATAATTTGAGTGAGGACGAAAAGATGTCTTTGCTTGCTCTTCTGGAAAAGCTTACGGCGCCTGCAGAAGATTGAAAACTCAAGGGCATCCCGTAACTCACGCTCTGATGAGCCGGTCTGCAGTAAAACTGCAGGAGGAGGGATGCTCTGTTTCGCATGAAAAAGCCGCCCAACTGGTAATTTGCTGTATGGGCGGTTTTTTCATGGTTGTGTTAACAAACCTATTTTCTACAGCCTCTATTCCCATTTGAAGAATTTTAATGAGATTCCGATGCAGACGGCAGCGATAAGTATCATTACGATTACCGAAAGGAGGACTGTTTCGCTTTTAATACCTAGAGATGCCGCTTTGAGCAGTTTGATCCCCTGAGTCATGGGTAAAAGATCGGCTGCTTTCTGCAGTGCCGGAGGCATGACCTCGTAGGGAAGCGTTGCCCCTGAAAATATTAACATTGGAAAATAGAGTATGCTTGCAATGACTCCGGCCATTTTTGTATTGGGTGCTATGCCTCCTACCATCATGCCTATGCTGAAGATAGAAATTATGACTAAAATATATCCGCCCAGAAAGCCGGAAATTGAGCCACGGAACTGATATCCAAAGAAACATTTAGCTGCAAGGAACAACAGCAAAAGGGAAAGCACTGCGTATATTGTATAGATGGCTACCTGTACCAGCAGGATCAGCGCGGGGCTGATGGGCGTTACTTTGTAACGCTTTAGGATATGCGAGCGTGTGAAGAAAAGTCTGTAAATGCTGATCTTCTATGATAACAGGTGGGCTGAAAGTTCTTAGTTGGGCTTTCAGCCCTTGGTTTATATATAACAGCACATGCTGTTGCATGTCAAGAGCAGGCGGAAAAATCCGCCTGTAGCAGATTGCTTAAAAGGACTTATTCTGGTAGCCGCCCCTCATACATGATGCTTAGCTCTCCATAGACCTGACCCCAGTTTCTGATAGGCATTGACCATTTCTTTGTAGCTTCAAATGTAGACAGGTACAACGCTTTCAAAAGAGCTGTATCGCTTGGAAATACACTTCTCTGACGGTTTAGCTTGCGGTAGGTGGCATTCAAGCTCTCAATGGCGTTGGTCGTGTAAATGACCTTTCTGACCACTGCTGAAAACTTGAAAATCGGGGAAAGGGCATCCCAGTTCTGCTTCCAGCTTCTCATGGAATTGGGATATTTTTCGCTCCATTTTTCAGTGACACGTTCCAGGGCTTCTAGCGCTTTCTCCTCCGTTGCTGCATGATAGATGGTCTTAAGATCTGCACAAAATGGCTTTCTGTCTTTGTCTGACACATATTTCATTGTATTACGAACCTGGTGCACGATACAGCGCTGATATTCCGTCTTTGGATATGCAGCTGCGATTGCTTCTTTGATACCGGTCAGCCCGTCAGCACAGATAATCAAAATGTCTTTTACTCCCCGGTTTTTCAGGCCATTCAAAACAGACAGCCAGTATTTGGAACTTTCATTTTCACCAACCTCTATGGTCAGGACTTCTTTCCGTCCATCCTGATTAATCCCGAGAATCACATAAGCCGCAAGTTTGCGGATGACACCATTATCACGGACGGAGTAGTGGATGGCATCAATGTAGAGCACCGGATATACCTCTGAAAGAGGACGGTTCTGCCAGTCCTCAATCTGAGGCATGATCTTATCGGTAACATCGGAGATAAAGCCTTCTGAAGCCTTAAAGCCGTAAATATCCTCCAGTGTATCAGAAATCTGCCGTGTGGTCATGCCTTTGGCATACATAGAGATGATCTTTTGGTCAATATCAGAGATATCCTTCTGCCGTTTTTTGACTACCTGTGGTTCGAAAGTGGACTTCCGATCCTGAGGAATCTGGAGATCCATGCTGCCATAGCTGCTGTTAATACGCTTGGATTTGTAGCCATTGCGGTAATCGTCATTGTCAGAACGTTCTGACTTTCCATAGCCCAGGTGTTCATCCATCTCTGTTTCCATCATTTCTTTGATGGTACCGCCAAGCAGATCCTTCAGGGCATCCTGAATGTCTTCTGCTGACTGGATATCGTATTCCTGCAGAAGCTGATGAATAATGTTTCGCTTTCCATCTGTCATTTGTACTTTGTGTACCGGTTTCTTTTCTCTCGCCATAATAAAAGGCCTCCTATGATTTTTTATTTTATCATAGAAGACCACATAAATCCTTATTTACAGAAACTTTTTCACATGCTCTTGCAAACCCGAAAAAACACTTAGAACCAATGAGCAAAGTAAATACATAAATTCCAAATTACGTTCTATTGATACTTTTATGGAATTCAACTATTAAAGAATAATGTAGCTGCCCCAATAATTATTAAATTGTTGGGATAGTCACATTATTAAATCCAATAATAATATTTTAAGGCTTCTTCTATAGCCTTAACTTTTTCTTCCGGGCACCCCGGATATTCCCTCTTCGGCACATCCACCTTATTCGGCGATTCATGCATAGGCAATCCATGTTTTCTCTTCACTTCCGCAATATACTTCGTATGCAAATTCAGGCCATACTTTTCCTTCACATACTCCTTAATCTTCTGATACGTGGCTTTCTCCGTCACATCTTCCTTGTCCACGGTCATTTCAATGTCGATTCTCTCTATATCCTTTTTACGGGTTAAGAGCGCAACCGTCTCGATGGTTCTACACTATGGAAATATGTCCACATAATCTAAATAACCGATATGATTAATGAAATTCCATTTATTAGTGCTTCATTTTCTAATATATTCTGCATATACTCCATATTATCTGCCTCTATATTTCATCCAATAATTTATCAAAGTCACTCTTGTATCTTTTGTCTTGTATTGCCCGGTACTTCTCAAATTCACTTTCTGCAAAAGCCTTTGCAATTTCTGCTTTTACTCTGCCTTGCCCATGTAAAATCGTTTCTTCGTTCAACTCCAGAAATACATCCAGCTTCTTTGCCCAATCTTCCATTGTCATCGGGATTCTCTTTCTTGCCTGCCGTTCCGCATAATCTAAATACATAGAAACAAACTGATTTAAGTCTTTCATTTCCAACATAGACAGACAGTTCTTTGCTACGCTTACATCCGTTTTTACAATTTTCCCATCAGGTGCATTTCTCCATGAAATCAATCCCATATGCTCTTTTTTATGGTCAGCTCTCTCCAAAATAACTTCTGCCGCTGTATGCCCATGAATCGCAAAATGAAGTTTATTCTGCACTGTCGCAAAAAAGTCTTTCGTTGTTTTTGCATCTTTAGAATAATCTACGGCCGTTGAATAAATATCCGTTATCTTTTGATAAAATTTACGCTCACTGGCTCTAATCTCTCTTATTTCATCCAGTAAATGCTCGAAATACTCTTCATCGAAGATTTGTCCATTTTCCAGGCGTTTCTTATCTAACACATATCCTTGTATTGTATATGTTTTTAACACCTTTGTAGCCCACTGACGAAATTGCGTTGCTCGTAAAGAGTTAACACGATATCCGACAGAAATAATCGCATCCAAATTATAAAACTTCGTATTATAATTTTTCCCGTCAGAACCAGTATGTCGGAATTTCCGACATACTGAATCTTCCACTAATTCTCCTTCTTCAAAAATATGTTTCAAATGCTCTGTTATTGTGGTTCTTCCCTTATCAAAAAGTTGTGAAAGTCCTTCTTGTGTCAGCCATACAGAATCATCTTGTATCCGCACGTCTATTCCATCTTCAGAATTTTGTTTTGTAAAAACAAGAAAGTCCACCGTACTATTACGAATTTGAATTTTTTCTCCATTTTCGTTCATACTTCTGTCCTCCTTATTTAATTAGTCCAAAATACTTTAATGCTTCTTCTATTGCCTTAACTTTCTCTTCTGGACACCCCGGATATTCCCTTTTCGGCACATCCACCTTATTCGGTGCTTCATGCATAGGCAATCCATGTTTTCTCTTCACTTCCGCAATATACTTCGTATGCACATTCAGCCCGTACTTTTCCCTCACATACTCCTTAATCTTCTGATACGTGGCTTTCTCCGTCACATCTTCCTTGTCCACGGTCATTTCAATGTCGATTCTCTCAACATCCTTTTTACGGGCCAAGAGCGCAACCGTCTCCACATGAGTACCAAATCAAAACATATCCCCACAAAATCACGGAAATATGGGCAATATTTGTTCAGTACTAATACTACTCATACATCCTTTTTCCCACAAAAAATAAGTGCCATCAATTTTGCACCACCTTGATGCAAAATTTATTCTTTTTACAGATCACCAAAGTTTTCTTCCCCTGTCGTACTAGATTCCAACGCTTGATATTCCTGATTTAATTCTCGCAGTAATTCTTCCTCACTTGGTAAATATAATTTATATTTTGAAGCAAAAATCTGTGTTTCATTTTCAGGCAACGTATACTTAACTACAGACTCACTTTTAGCTGCACACAAGACAATACCAATCGGCGGATTGTCTCCTTCATTCATAAGTTCTCGTTCATAATAGTGAACATACATCTGCATCTGCCCTAAGTCCTGATGCGTTAAGTCTCCAACTTTTAAGTCTATCAAAACAAAGCATTTTAAGATGTAATTATAAAATACCAAGTCAATTCTAAAATGGCGTCCATCAAATGTTATTCTTTTCTGTCTTGCGACAAATGAAAATCCTCGTCCCAATTCTAAAAGGAACTTTTGCAAATGTGTTATCAACGCCTGCTCTAAATCACTTTCATAAAAATCATCATTAGGTGTCAATCCAAGAAATTCCAACACATACGGGTCACGGATAACATCTTCTGGTTTCTTCGTTGGCTCTAATGTCTGTATTTCCTTTGTAACTTTCTCTTTATTTTTACTGGATAATAATCTTTCATAAAAAAAGGAATTTATCTGACGCTCAAGTTGCCTGGTACTCCATTGGGATTTTACAGCTTCCTGCATATAAAATTCTCGTGCATTTTCATTCTCTACTCGCATCAGGAGCCGATAATGTGTCCAGCTCAATTCGCTACGCAGTGCGTAGCCATTTGGAAATGTCAAATAAAACTGTCGCATATTTTTCAAATTGGCAACTGTAAACCCTTTGCCAAAATCCTGTGTCATTTGTCTTGATAATTCTTTTAATAAACCTGTCCCATACTCTGCCTTTTCATTACCACCCTGTTCTTCAATGATTGATTTTCCTATATTCCAATAGGCTTCAACCATTGCAAAATTGGCTGTTTGATAAACTTTATTCCTGGCTGTAATTAAAATATTCCTAATCTCATCATAAAAAATTTGCTTCATACAAAATTACCCTCCAATTCTTTTATTCGGGACTCACCAAATTTTTAATTCTTTTTCCAGTTTTTAGTGAAGAGTAATTTATCCTTTGAAAGTTCCAATACTTTATATTCATTTACAATAGCTTCCGCTTTTTCGTCATAAGAATTCAATTTATCAATAGCAACGAATATTTGCTTGTCGCTTTTACTATATATTAATATAATATTTTCCATTGCAGCATTTTCAATATTTTTTAATAATGGCAAATCGTGGGCTATAGCTGGCAAATGAGTTAATTCCAGTAATGAGAGGTCAAATGATATTAAATTAGCAAAAGCTGTACCGGTTCCCGTATCTCCCGCAGTATTAAACGAATATTTACTTCCGTGAATATTCAATGTCGGTGCTCGCCTTCCATCAACATATATTTCTTTATTTAGTTCGTACATTTTGACATTTATTTCATTACATATTTCATCTAATGCCTTTTCTTTTAATTCACTTAAATCATCTTTAGCCTGTGATATAGTCTCATCTAATTGTTTCTTCTTGGTATAGTATCCATTTTCATCATTAAGTTGTTTTATTTGTGCAACTAAATCGACCACTTCATCTACAGCTAATTTAGGTGCATCTTTTATGGACAACTTCTCTTCAATTTCCTTATCTATTTTTATTATCTGATTATTAATTTCCTCGATTTTAGTTTTTAATTCCTTCTCTACTACTACAAGCTCACCCTTTAAAATTTTATTTATATTTTTATGGAAATCATCCACCTTATTAACCTGTTCTACATTAAAATCCGGAAAATAATATACAAATTGTTCTAACTCAGCACCAATTTTCACAGATTTATTTTTTATATTATTTTGTGTTCTTAACAACCTGCTTTGATATGAATTTAATTTAATACTAAGTTGACTTTTCTCCCGCTTTAGTTTTAATATTTCTTGTGAAATCATTGATTCTAAATCAAGAGATGTTGTTACGATTTCCTTTTTTATTTTTTCTAATCGAGCGCTTAATTCTTCAATCTTCTTTTCGTTTCTATTAAATAAACTTTTTGTGTTGACATTCGGTAAAAAATTCTTTTTTGCCGCATCTACCAATGTGGTTTTGTCACTTTTTAATTTTACTATTTGCTCCTCATATGCTTTTAATGATTTATATTTATCAAACAATTTTAAAAGAGCTAATATAGATTTAGGTGCAGTTTCTTTTTCAAAATATTGAATAGGTTTTCTTTCATTCAAGTTTTCCTTCCCATAAATTCTGAAATATCTGCCAATAATATTTCTAAATGTTAATGATTCTAATTGACAATCATACTTTTCTTGCAACCATGCAGTAAATTCTTCCGTTGTTACACTCTGTAAAATTTCAAATTTCTCATTACAAATAGATACAAATTTGTATTCATTTGTACTTCTAATAAAATAATAATCCTTATTATCAAAATTAAAAATAAATCTGAAATCATGATGCCCCAAATTATCTACTACATCATGATTTTTACTAATATAATCATCGCCTCCAAAAACAAAGTCAATAATCATAAGCATCGTTGATTTTCCTATCGAATTAGATGCAATATCATCTCCGACAATAGTATTTAATCCCTCATGAAATACAATTTCTTTCTGCAAAAATATATTACAACTAATTTTTTTTAACATACTGTATCACCCGCAGTTCCTCATTATATTTTATTTTTCCAAGAACATATAGAACGTCCAAAGCCAACATATATTCATTCAAATCTTCAAAATGAGTTTCCACTTGTTCGTATAACTCAATTACTGAAAAATCTGAATCACTAATCTTTTCTAAAATATAAACTGTTTTTGCCAGTATACAATCTTGAAAACTTATTAGCTTATTCGGCAATATCATGAAAACACCTCGCAATCTTGTATAAAATATGCAATCACAATTTCACAAGCTCTTCTTGAATATGAACCTGTCTTTTCATTAAGCCAATTTACTAAAGAGGCATATACAAACTCCTGGTTAGGATTAATTTGCATAGTCTTGCAATAAAATCCCTTTATCTGAGCTGCTAGGGTATCAAATTTGTATGGTGTTACTTTGTCCATTTCAATAAATATCTTATGAATATAGTCAAAATAATCTACCACATCATTTTTAATGGTACGTTTTATTGCAAAAGGTAATGTAGCGTTAGCCTTCTGCTCTATCTTCAAAGATTCATAATTTATCCGCACCAAATCTTCCTCTAAAGATTCATCATTTAAATTTTTTAATATTTCCTTTATTTCTTCCTCTATGTTAAAAAGTGCATATGTATTTTTTAACTGTGCATCTTGCAACAATTTCTTTTTAAGTCTTACCCAAGAGCGATATTCCTCTATAGTTCGTGGCGTATCAAATTTTTTATGACATATTCTACAAACCGCTATGACATTATCCAAACTATTAACATCTTTACTCAAACGTTCCTCGTCTTTTAATAATTCGATTTCCTCTGGACGAGGATTCGCAGGATATATATGTGCCACTTCAAATATTTTAATAATTTGCCCATTCTTGGTATTAGTTAAAGATCTTCCACAAATTGGACATCGTCCATCAACCTCATTAAATAATACCATTTTTTCATTATCACTAAAAATTCTTCGATTATCTCCCATGCTTACCACCTACATTATAAAATCGTAACTTTATTTCATCTTACCATATAGAATGGTAAATGTCGCTCTTTAATCTAAAACTCAATAGTAATTAATTACATATCCTAAAATATTTTAATGCATCCTTTATCGCTTCCACTTTCTCCGCTGTCGGATGTTTTCTCGGATTTTTCAATTCCTCTACCGCATTAGGAGCATCATACATCGGCAATCCCAAATCTCTCTTAACCTCTGCGATATATGCGGTATGTACTTTGAAGCCATATTTCGCTTCTATGTACTCCTTTATCATTTTATAGGTAACTCGCTCTTTCGGCTTGTAGGCTTCTGCTCTTTCAGAGATTGCCTTTAACGGAACTTTGCCCTCACCCTCGCCAAACTCGACTTTAACGTTGATATGACTATCTGGCTTTTTGTGGGAAAGCAGTACAACAGTCTCCACATGTATTTCTTTCACCCGTAAAGACTGAATCACATCTTCTTCAATCGGGAATGAATACACAATACTCTTCACTGCATGACCCTGTTCCTTCTGCTCTTCTGGAAGATACAACTTGATTTCCTTTATCATGCATTTAATCAATTCCCGTTTCTCCCTGTCATCCATTTTATCATAGATTTCATCAAAGGACAGCAGAATCTTATAAATCATCTCCACATTCAAAGACTCCTGCCCTGCTATAACAATCCTTCTTCTGCACCCTTCTATCCTATCTTCTGTTTCATAAATCTGATTGTATATCTTATCCAGCCTGCGGTTGAACTCATTCCGCTTTCTTTCCGCATACTTATCGTCTGGCAGATTATCTATGTCCTGTTCCAGATTCATCCTGCTTCTAGCCAGCCTCTTCAACTCCTTCTCATAGTTCTTTATCTCTTCCTGTATCTTCGTCACATCTACAGCAACGCCTATTTTCGCCTTAATGTCACAGGCAAATTTAGGATTCCGCAGAAGTTTCTTCGTATATTCCAGCACTTCCCGTTCCAGCCTTTCCGCTGATATTCCATTTCTCCGGCACTGTTTTGTTCCTAAAGCCCGTTTATAATGACTGCATACATAAGTGAATGTTTCCCGGAACGTACCGTCTTTATTAGTCCACTGGTTACAGTCCACGTTCATTGCAGAACCGCATTGCGGACAGCGTGCAATCCCGGACAACAAATGCGCTCTGCTCTGGCTGATATTATGGTTTCCCCATGATTTTTCTTTCATCACTTTCCGAATTTCCTGTACTTTCTGAAAATCCTCTTCTGACACTAACGCTTCGTGGCTTTTCTTCTCACTCATTACAAATTCTTCCTGTTTTACAAGACGCTGTTCGTTGTTTGAACCTTGTACCTTCTCCGTCCTTCTCCTGCCCCATGCGATCCTGCTAGTATACAGTGGGTTATCCAGAATCCGCTTTATTTGGTCTGCTTTCCAGTCATTGAATTTAGGGTTGACCGCATTAGGGGCCGGTTCCCTTGTATAACCATTCTGATTCAGAAACCGGGCTATTGTAGAATATCCCATCCCTTTATTCAAAAACAGGTCGAAAATCATCTTCACAACCTCTTCTTCTCCTTCCTCTGACACTAACTTTCCCTCTTTCAAATCATAGCCATAAGGCGCAAATCCTCCATTCCATCCCCCGGATTTTGCCTTTTCTTCTCTTCCTAACAGACTTTGTGCTATGATGTTTTCCCGCCCCAGTTCTGCTACTGCCCCAAGTATGTTTATCATCATCTTTCCCATTGAAGTAGAAGATTCCAGCCCATCATCAACGCACATCAGATGTACGCCATACTGCATAATAAACTCAAGCGAATTCAAAACGTCCCTTGCATTCCTTCCAAACCTTGATAGTTTGTACACAAGTACATAATCTGTCTGCAAAGTCCCCCGTTTAATCTCATCAAGCATTGTCTGAAATGCTGTCCTTCCCTCTATGCTCTTTCCGCTTTTTCCCTCTTCCACATAAACTGCCAGCACTTTCATTCCCTGCCGCTCTGCACATTCGGTCAGATACCGTTTCTGTCCATCAAGACTATATCCTTTCACCTGTCGTTCACTGCTTACCAGGATATAGATAACACATGTCTTTCATGTTCTTGTCTGATACAATTTCCTGTACTCTTTCCATCTTTGAAAAACGGTCAGCCCTTATTGAGAACTGACCGTCATAACCGCTATTTCTTATCGCACTTCTCTTCTGCCACATATTTTGTTACAATATTAGACAGCACATTGATAAACCTCTGATAACTCTGCTGTTGTTCCATATCGGCTTCATTCCCTGCCGGTATATTTATTTCCACACCGTCTTCGGTGGTGTATGTCTTATATTTTCTGTGAGTCTCTGGTTTCAAGAAACGCCCCCTTTCTTCATATCGTCCTGTATATATGGTATAAATCTTCTCTATTAATCCTGCTTAAATGCCCTATCATCTTATTTCCAACTGCCGGGCTGTATTTTATATGTCTCAGCATATCCTCTATCCGTTCCAGACCACCTAATGCTTCGTGTTCTTCCAGAAAACAGAATCCCTTTACCGCAGACAATACGCCGCCTTCTTTTATCCACCTCTGGGTTTCCAGAAGGGTACTCCGGGGAGTTTCCGTATGTAATTGTAAAGGTTCGACTGCCCCCAGAAAACGATTCCAAAACTGGCACGTTTTCCAGTGGCTTCTGTTACTCTGTTTCTTGTCTGGTACAATGAATCTTAAATTTCCTGCCAAGAGGTCAAATGCCAGTTTTCCCAAATTCAAAGGATTATCTTTAAAAAGCATAGCAAAGGTATGCGCCTTATCTTCACGCAACTGTATCTCCGTCCGTTTCCAGCTCCCGATCTCTTCATATGGCTTCTTATACTTCAAGCAACAGTTATCGGTTTGTAGAGAGCAGTTATACGGAGAAGGATACCGCTAAAACAGTGTATATCGGGGCTGGGAAATCCAATCTGTCCTATCGCTTTTATGACAAGGATAAGGAAGTCAGCCAATAAACTCTTCCCTTTCACATTTCCGCTTTATCTGCTCTGGTGTAAAAAATGGCGTTTCGTTCCTGTCATCTATTGCTATATCCAGCCTTGTAAACCGAAATTTACTGCCATATAACCTTTCGCAATGCCGGAATAAATCCCCAAAGGAATAACCGTGCATATCTAATATACGGAAAATTTCGTCCCATCCCATACCGCTTAATACAAGATAACATCCTGTCCCATCTGGATTATCTTCTGTCTGTTTGGAATCCCCGAACACTTTAATGCTTCCTGCCTGATGTAAGCTCTGATATGACTTGTGTTTGACCTTTGCCGGATACTTCGTAAAAATATCTATCGGGAGTTCCAGCACCCTCCGAATGACCTCTTCTGTCCTGGCAGAATCAAATACAATGCTGATGTAATCAATCTTGATACTCACATTGTCACGTTTTGCGATTGCCTATCCTCTCCTTTCCGGTGTGCTGGTTAGTACACCTTTCAAACATCTGCAGACGTTGATTTCTGGCTGTTTTTGAATTATCAATCCTGTATATGCAGGGCGATGTTAGTAAACGTCAATCCATCCGCCCCAACCTAAACTAACGCCGCTTTTCAGCGGCGTGGTATCCGGCATTTTTCCGGCAGATTGGTTGACCACGGCATCAAAGATGCCAATGCGTTTTTGTCTATAGTTCCATCCTTGTCTGCAAGTTTTGGCAATTCTGTAAGCAGATAGCAAAAATAATTGTAAGTACTCAGATTATTCAGTTTGGCAGTTTCCGAAATGCTGTATATCACAGCACTGGCTTCTGCTCCTTTCATAGAGTCAATTATTACCCAGTTCTTTTTGCCAATGCAGAATGTACGAATTGATCTCTCAGAAGCCGAGTTATCTATCGGGACTTCTCCATCTCTCAGAAATACCTTTAGCTGCTTTTCCTGATTGATGCTGTATTTTAAACCTTTAGCGGTTTCGCCTTTTGGCAGTTGTTCATGGAGCACTTTTTTTACCCACACAAAATACTCCTCAACAAGCGGTTTTACATTTTTTTCTCGCTCCTTGAGCCGTTCTTCTGCTGTAAGCGTCTTTAAAGATTCATCCAGTTTATAGATGGAAGATATCCTTATTAGTGCTTGGTATGCAACCGATTTTTTGGCTGTTTCCCGGTCATCCATTGCCTTTACCGCATTCATAAACGATCTGCGGCAGTGTGCCCAGCAATTCGCGTTGGTCACCCCCTCCAGATTCTTTTCAATCAGATGATACTGGCTTAGACCATCCGTTACAAGGACTCCCTTAAAGTCTTTGTAGTATTGCTCCGGATGATCATGATGCCGGGTCTTCTGGTATTCATACAGGACAATGGGCTTGTCTTTGTAGTATTCGCCAGACCGGTGAACCCACATATAACTCTGTGCTCCTGCAGAACGTCCATCATTGATCACTTCAACCGGTGTTTCGTCACATTGGGTGACATGATATTTAAATAGTTCTTCCTTCATATAGTCATAAACTGGCTGAAAGTATCTCTGCGCACACAGGATGGTCCAGTTAGCCATATTTTGTCTGCTGATATGGACACCACCTCGCTGGAACTCCTGCTCGATTCGGTACAGCGGAATAGAATTCACATACTTCCCATTGATGATGGCAGCTTCCAATGAAGGAGTTACAATGCTGTTCCTAAGAAGATCTTTTGGACGATCACCCCGGACGAATATAATGGTCTCATAAATTAAGACACTTTTTCGGACAGATTTTAATGAATCTGATATACTAAAATCAGTATGAAAGA
>NZ_WKZK01000057.1:0-34050 GCF_009680135.1 Eubacterium sp. BIOML-A2 | reverse complement strand
TGCATTATGGCAAAGAAAAAGAAGCTCTGTTACGAGCTTCCTAAAGAATGAACGCTAAATCGACTGTGAATAGTAACTATTGCTTGAATTGATATTTATCGTGGCCTTGACATGCGGGTGCGCGAGAAAATTTAATTTTTAATTAGACGAAATCATTAAAAATTGTGGATGGATTTTACAGAAATTTATCATTTGGAGAAGCATAAATTTTACAGGAATTCCTTACAATAGAGACAACAGAAAATACATTTGTTTCAGATTGTGAGGGATATATATGTACAAAGGATTATGGACTCTGATTGAAAGGTATGCGGACGAAGAATCTGCGGCGGGGCTTTATCTTGCGGCAAATATTATCTGCTGGACTGCGGGAACGATCCTGCTCGGCCTTGCTGCGTCAGCCCTGATGCAGAAAAGTATTGTCCTGGTACTGGTGGATATCGTATGTGCTGGAGCATATGCAGGAATCATTTTCGGGCTGATCGGAGGAATTTTATATTTGCAGAGAAGAGAAGGCAGTGGAAACAGGCAATAATCTTTATAAAGAAGTAAGGCGCGAAAAGACCTTGCCAACTATATTTATATACACACATAAGTGGCCAAAATACGGACACTTAGTGCTCAACAGTTACTGTAAAATACAAAAAAGACACCTCCTTCGTATAGGCCGTAATACAGCCTGTTTACGAGGATGGTGTTTTTTGTCTGTGCAAAAAATAAAATGGGCAGCCCCTTCATTTATAAAGGGGCTGCCCGAAAGTGCACCCGTCAGGCACGGTCTGCCTCGGAAGGGAAATCTGTTAGATCCCGCTCATAGCAGCGGCGCCGACAGGCTTTGCCGCTTCCTTACTCGGAGCCTCCTGCTTTTCTTCGGCCTCCGCTTCCATATTTTTATTGGCCGTGGAGAGCATGAGTTTAATCCGGTTCAGCTGATTCACTTCACTGGCGCCCGGGTCAAAATCGATTGCAACCACATTGGACTGCGGATACAGGCGGCGCAGCTCCTTGATGACACCCTTTCCGACCACGTGATTCGGGAGGCAGGCGAACGGCTGTGTACACACGATATTGCCTGCGCCGCTGTGGATCAGTTCCAGCATCTCCCCGGTCAGGAACCATCCCTCACCGGTTTGGTTTCCGATGGAAACGATGTCGGATGCCATTCTGGCCAGATCCTCGATATGCGCTGGCGGATCGAAATGGCGGCTGTCCCGGAACGCATTAGTTGCCGGTGAGCGGAACCATTCTACAGCCTTGATACCCAGATTACCCACGGTAGCCTTGGATTTCTTAAAGCCCAGGTGCGAAACCTTGAAATTTTGGTTATAGAAGCAATACAGTAAAAAGTCCAGCAGATCCGGTACGACGGCCTCTGCACCTTCGCTTTCCAGAAGGTCCACAAGATGATTATTGGCAGCCGGCAGGAACTTTACTAAGATCTCGCCCACGACGCCGACACGGGGCTTTTTGATATCCAGGGTCTCGATCGTATCAAAATCATGGATAATTTCCCGGCAGAGTTTTTTGAATCTGCGCCTGGAAGGGTAGCCGCTGGATACAAACTCTTTACATACCTTCAGCCATTTCTGATGTACGGCGTTCGTGGTACCGGGCACCTTTTCGTAGGGACGCATCCGGTAGACACACTTCATGAAAATGTCGCCCAAAGTAGCCGCATACACGCCGCGCAGGGCAAGCGCCGGGGTAATCTTGAAGCCGGGGTTCCCCTCCAGGCCGCTCAGATTGATGGAAATAACAGGGATATGCGCATATCCCGCCTTTTTCAGTGCGCGCCGGATGAAGCCGATATAGTTGGATGCGCGGCACCCGCCTCCGGTCTGGCTGATGATGACTGCCAGGTGGTCTGTATCGTATTTTCCGGATAAAATGGCTTCCATAATCTGCCCTACAACCATCAGAGAGGGGTAGCAGGCGTCATTGTTTACATATTTGAGCCCCACATCTACTGCCTGTTTATTGTCATTGGGCAGTACCTCCACCTTGTAACCGGATGCCTGGAATGCAGGTTCCAGCAGATCAAAATGCATCGGTGACATCTGGGGGCAGAGAATGGTGTGTGTCTTTCTCATTTCCTTTGTAAACGGCACTTTTTCAATGGATGCAGGATGAATTTCCCGTTTTGTTTTGCGCTGCTCCCTTACACGGATCGCCGCAAGCAGTGAACGCACGCGGATTCTGGCGGCTCCCAGGTTGTTGACCTCGTCTATCTTCAGGGAGGTATATATTTTATCCGAACGGGTCAGGATCTCGGCAACCTGATCGGTTGTAACCGCATCCAGCCCGCATCCGAAGGAATTCAGCTGGATCAGGTCCAGATTCTCTTTCGTTTTCACATAATTGGCGGCGGCATAGAGCCGTGAGTGATACATCCACTGATCCATGACGTTGAGCGGTCTTTCCACCTGCTGGAGATGGGAGACAGAGTCCTCGGTGAGAACGGCTATGTTATAGGAATTGATCAGCTCCGGCAGCCCGTGGTTTACTTCCGGGTCAATGTGATAAGGACGGCCCGCAAGTACGATTCCCCGGTTTCCCGTCTCATCCAGGAAGCGGATGGTCTCTTCCCCTTTTCGCTTCATATCCTCGCGGCAGGAGGTCATCTCCGTCCAGGCTTCGTGAACGGCGGTGCGGATCTCACCCTCCGGGATGGAGAACTTGCCGGAAAGCTCTTCTGTCAGCCTGCTATGTAATGTCTCCTCGCTCTGGAAGGAGAGGAACGGGTGGATAAAATCCACTTCCCCGTCAACAATCGCATCCATATTGTTCTTGATGTTTTCAGGATAAGAGGTTACGATCGGGCAGTTATAATGATTGTTCGCATCTTCAAATTCATTCCTCTCATAGGGAACGGAAGGGTAGAAGATATGCCGCACTCCCTGGTCAATCAGCCACTGGATATGGCCATGGGCCAGCTTGGCCGGGTAGCATTCGGATTCACTCGGAATGGATTCGATTCCGAGCTCATAAATCTTCCGCGTTGAAGCGGGGGAGAGAACAACCCGGAATCCCAGTCTGGTAAAGAAGGTAAACCAGAACGGGTAATTCTCATACATATTGAGCACCCGGGGAATTCCGATGGCGCCGCGCTTTGCCTCTGTATCTTCCAGCGGCGTATAGCCGAAATAACGTTCGCTCTTGTAGTCAAACAGGTTCGGCAGTTTATTGACAGACTTTTCTCTTCCGAGTCCCTTTTCACAGCGGTTTCCTGTGATAAATCTGCGGTTTCCGCTGAAATGGTTAATGGTCAGGCGGCAGTTATTCGTGCAGCCCTTGCACTTGGTCATGGTAGTGGTATACTCCAGGGCCTCGATCTCATCGATTGGGAGCATGGTAGTACCTTCACACTCCACATAGCGTTCCCTGGCGATCAGGGCGGCCCCGAAAGCCCCCATGATACCTGCGATATCCGGGCGGATTGCTTCACAGTCTGCGATCTTTTCAAAGCTCCGCAGCACGGCATTGTTATAGAAAGTTCCTCCCTGCACCACAATATGGTTTCCAAGCTCAGAGGCATCGGAAACCTTAATTACCTTAAATAGTGCATTTTTGATGACAGAATAGGCAAGACCTGCGGAAATATCGGCTACCTCGGCCCCTTCCTTCTGCGCCTGTTTTACTTTGGAATTCATGAAAACGGTGCAGCGTGTGCCGAGGTCGATGGGATTTTTGGCATACAAAGCTTCCTGTGCAAAATCCTCCACAGAATAATTCAGGGATTTTGCAAAGGTTTCGATAAAGGAGCCGCAGCCGGAAGAGCAGGCTTCGTTGAGCTGTACACTGTCTACGGTCTGGTTCTTGATCTTGATGCACTTCATATCCTGTCCGCCGATGTCCAGGATGCAGTCCACATCCGGTTCAAAGAAAGAGGCAGCATAATAGTGTGATACGGTCTCCACCTCCCCTTCGTCCAGAAGAAGAGCGGCCTTGATCAGAGCTTCGCCGTATCCGGTGGAACAGGAATGTACAATCTCCACATCCTCCGGCAGCTGGCTGTAGATATCCTTGATGGCGCGGATTGTGGTTCCGAGCGGATCCCCTTCGTTATTGTTATAAAATGAGTACAGAAGAGTTCCATCCTCCCCGACCAGGGCAGCCTTAGTCGTTGTGGATCCCGCGTCGATTCCGAGAAAGGCCTTTCCCTGGTAGGAGGCAAGATCTTTGACGGGCACCTCGTGTTTTGCATGGCGTTCGATAAAAGCGTCGTATTCCGCCGTTGTGGCGAAGAGCGGTTCCATCCGGTCTACTTCAAATTCCATCTTGATCTTGCCGGCAAGGCGCTCCTGGAGTTCACGGAGCGCTACATTGACATCTTTCTTAGAACTGAGCGCGGAGCCGATGGCCGCAAACAGATGGGAGTGTCCCGGGGCAATCGTATGCTCATCGTCCAGCTTCAGAGTACGTACAAAAGCGGTTCGCAGCTCCGAGAGAAAATGCAGCGGGCCGCCCAGAAACGCGACATGTCCCCGGATTGGCTTCCCGCATGCAAGTCCGCTGATTGTCTGGTTTACCACCGCCTGGAAAATAGAGGCCGCCAGGTCTTCCTTGGCTGCGCCCTCATTAATCAGGGGCTGGATATCCGATTTTGCAAATACGCCGCAGCGTGCGGCAATCGAGTACAGAGCCTTATAATTCTTGGCGTAATCATTTAAGCCGGCGGCATCGGTCTGTAAAAGAGAAGCCATCTGGTCGATAAAGGAACCCGTACCCCCGGCGCATACGCCGTTCATACGCTGTTCCACACTGCCGCCTTCAAAATAAATAATCTTGGCATCCTCGCCGCCCAGTTCGATGGCAACATCCGTCTGTGGAGCATAATCCTGCAGAGCGGTAGAGACCGCGATTACCTCCTGGACAAAAGGAACTGCCAAATGTTTGGCCAGCGTCAGGCCGCCGGAACCGGTGATAACCGGTGAGACACGGATGGGCCCCAGTTTGTAAATGGCTCTTCCCAGCAGGTCGGAAAGCGTCTCCTGTATATTTGCGTAATGCCGCTCATAATCGGAAAAAAGCACTTCATTGTCACTGTTCAGGATTGCAATCTTAACCGTAGTGGAGCCAATATCAATTCCCAAAGTATGTAAATCGTTTATATTCATAGTATTTCCCTCATCCTTTGAAGCATTATATGTCAGTTACTTCTTATTTAATGTGATTTATGTTTTTACAACAATTTACATTATACGACATGATCGAAAAAAAGACAATTGTTATTATTAAGCGGGCTGCTGGAATATTCGGACAAAGTTTATAATATTTAACAAATTCCTAACGTTAAAAAAGCTAACATATGTTTGACAAACACTCGGCAGGACTGTACAATTACTTCATGTAACAGTAAAAAAATTATAAGGAGTAGATGATCATTGAATTGGTTAAATAAGTTAGAAAGAAAGTTCGGACGTTATGCCATACACAACCTGACGATGTACCTGATCGGCGGTTATGTGATTGGGTATGGTATCAGGATGTTTGTGCCAAACCTGCAGTACATGCTGACACTGGAGCCGGGAATGATCCTGCAGGGGCAGGTATGGAGACTGATTTCCTGGGTCTTGATAGCGCCCAGCGGCAGCATATTTACACTCGTTATTATGGCGCTGCTGTACTATTCTCTTGGAACTGCGCTGGAGCGTGCATGGGGAGCGTTCCGGTATAATGTATACATTTTTTCAGGCATTCTCTTTACCGTAATCGGGGCATTTGTGCTGTATCTGATCACAGGCGGCATGGTAGGCATGGGCGGAGCCTTCAGCACATATTATATTAATATGTCAATTTTCCTGGCATTTGCAGTCAGCTATCCGAATATGGAGCTGCTCCTGTATTTTATTCTTCCCATTAAGATGAAGTGGATGGCCTATGTTTATGGGGCGATTATCCTGTATTCTCTGGTGAAGGGCAATATTGCGACACGGATTGTAATCATTGCATCCCTTTTAAATTTTGTGGTGTTCTTCCTGTCCAGCAGGAATGTGAAGCCATATACTCCAAAGGAGAAGAAAAGAAAAGCAGACTTCAAAAAACAGTCCCGCCCCCATATGACATACCCCAACGGCGCACGTCACAGATGTGCGGTTTGCGGCCGTACAGAGCTGGATGATCCGACCCTGGAGTTCAGGTTTTGTTCAAAATGCAAGGGGAATTATGAATACTGCCAGGATCATTTGTTTACACACCAGCATGTACAGTAAGCGGTATGGACTGATTTGAGTGATATATCAAGAAGGAGACATAAAATGAAGAAAACAAAAGTAGTATGTACAATGGGGCCTAATACGAATGACAGAGAACTGATGCGGACGCTGATCAAAAACGGTATGGATGTTGCCAGATTTAATTTTTCACATGGTGACCATGCAGAGCATAAATGCAGAATGGACATGCTTAAACAGCTGCGCGAGGAGGAACGTGCAAATACGGCGATCCTCCTGGACACAAAAGGACCTGAGATACGTACCGGAGTGCTGAAAGACGGGAAAAAGGTGCAGCTTGAAACCGGAAGCACTTTTACTTTGACGATTGATGAGATAGAGGGCAGCAATAAGAGAGTATCCATCACCTACACGGGGCTTGTGGAAGACGTGGATAAAGGTAAAATTATACTGATTGATGACGGCCTGATTGGGCTGGAGGTTGTGAGCAAGACAGAGCGGGATATCATCTGCACCGTGATCAACGGAGGGGAGCTGGGAGAACGCAAAGGCGTGAATGTACCGAATGTACCGGTAAGGCTTCCGGCAATCACAGATAAGGATAAAGAAGATATCAAATTCGGGGTCGAACAGGATGTAGACTTTATTGCCGCATCCTTTGTCAGAAATGCAGAATGCGTGCTGGAGATCAGATCCTTTTTGAAGGAACTGAATGCTTCGTTTATTCCGATCATTGCCAAGATAGAGAATGCAGAGGGGATTCAGAATATCGATGAGATCATACGCGCTGCGGACGGGATTATGGTAGCCCGCGGAGACTTGGGCGTGGAGATTCCCGCAGAGGAAGTTCCGTATCTGCAGAAGATGATGATCCAGAAGTGCAACAATAATTTCAAGACCGTTATTACCGCAACCCAGATGCTGGACTCCATGATCCGCAATCCGCGTCCTACAAGGGCCGAGGTTACAGATGTGGCAAATGCAGTCTATGACGGTACAGATGCTGTCATGCTTTCAGGAGAGACCGCACAGGGCAAATATCCGGTGGAGGCCCTGCAGATGATGGTGCATATTATCGAGAATACGGAGCAGCACCTGGATTATGAAACCATGCTGGAAAAGGCAGGGGATCATCTTCGCAGCGGCGTATCAAGTGCGATCGGATATTCTTCCGTGCTGGCGGCGGCGAACCTGAATGCGAAATGTATTATTACGCCCTCCGTGTCCGGCGCTACGGCAAGGGTGGTTTCCAATCTAAAACCCAGGCAGGAGATACTGGGTGTGACTCCGAATGAGAGGACTCTGCGGAGGATGTCGATCTATTGGGGCGTAAGGCCGCTGAAGTCTTTGGAATTCGATACCACGGAGGATATCTGCGACGGGGCTATCGAGCTGGCGCTTGTGAAACAGTATATTGAAGTGGGCGATGTCGTCGTGCTGACGGCGGGGATACCTTCCCCTAGTGTGAAGAAAGAAAAAAGCGGGGTTAGCAACATGATGAGGATTGCTACGATCGAGTAGGATTTTGGGGACGGATGTGGGGCGATGAGAGTACGCCCGCCGCAAGCGTGACAGGCTGGGACTGCCGGGGAAGTCTCCGGTGGTTTTGATGGCTGGCCGTTTGCGAACGAGCCCTAACAGGAAAAAAGGAGAATTTTATGGCACACCGGCATTCACCGTGTAATCTGATGATTACACGGCTCAGGCCGGCTTGATATTTGATTTGGTAAATCAAATATCATCCATAAAATTCTCCTTTTTTCCTGTAAGGGCTCGTAACGCGCACTATGATGCCTTCAAAACCACCGGAGACTTCCCCGGCAGTCCCAGCTGTCACGCTTGCGGCGGGCTGCGTGCATCAAATCGGCAGTAAGAACCGTCTCCACGGGGGATCCTGGCGGGGGCGGCGAATTTGAACTGGCTTCGCGGTTCAAATTTTTCTGGGGTACTTATGGCAGGGGGGAGAATTTACGCAATGCAGTGCTGGTACAGTGAAAAATAAGGTCAGTTTAACAGTAAGTTAATTATTATTCGATACACTAGGAGGGGCGATTTATTGGGGGCAGTGATTGACTATTTTATAAATGTTTGTATTCTGGTGGTTTGGGGTTGACAGGGGGCGGGGGAGTGGAGTATAGTGTTCCTATAAAGTACTACTATTAAAAATGCTTTGATTTAGGGCAGGGAGAGATTGGAAGTGATGGGATGGGGGATGCGAGATTTCTTGAGTATTTGATGCATTTTGGGGTTACCAGACAGGAGGCTCTTGTTTACTGGACGCTTTTGGTTAAGGGGAAGCAGACGGGGTATGAGGTGGCGAAGGAGGCTGGAATTTCGCGGTCTAATGCTTATAGTTCGCTGGCCGGCCTTGTGGAGAAGGGGGCGGCTTATTTGGTGGAAGAGTCTGCGAAGCGGTATGTTCCGGTTGCCTTGGAGGAGTTTTGTGAGAATTGTATCCGCAGGATGAAGGCGGAAGAGGATTGGATGGTGAAGAATCTTCCTGTTGAACATGTGGAGGAAGAAGGGTATATTACTATTGAAGGGGAAGGGAATATTGAGGATAAGATACGGAATCTTTTGATGGGTGTGCGGGAACGGGTTTATATTTCCTGTTCGGTGCAGATTCTGCGGAAGTTTGAAGGGGAGACGAAGCGGCTGGCGGCTGCGGGGAAGAAAGTGGTGGTTATTACGGACGGGGAGTATTTCCTGGATGGGGCTACGGTTTATGTTACCGGAGATAAGGGATGGCAGATCGGGCTGATCACGGATTCGAAGTATGTATTGTCAGGGGAATATGGGGCGGGGAGTCTGAATACCTGCCTGTATTCGGGACAGAACAATTTTGTAATGGTTTTCAAGACGGCTTTGGCCAATGAGATAAAATTAATTGAGATGCGTAAAGGAGAGAATCAGAGATGAAAAAAGAACCATTTGTAACGAAAGCACAGCTGGATGAGATTGTGAAAGAATTTCCTACACCTTTTCACCTTTATGATGAGAAGGGGATACGGGAGAATGTGAAGGCCTTGAAGGAGGCTTTTTCTTGGAATCCGGGATTTAAGGAATATTTTGCGGTTAAGGCGACGCCGAATCCGTTTCTCATTGATATATTGAAAGAATACGGCTGCGGATGCGACTGTTCCTCCTATACGGAACTGATGCTCTCTGATGCTGTCGGGATCCGCGGGGAGGATATTATGTTCTCCTCCAACGATACTCCGGCGGAAGAGTTTATTCTGGCGGATAAACTGGGGGCAATTATCAATTTGGACGATATTACACATATTGAGTTTCTGGAGCAGACGATCGGGCATATTCCCGAGGTGATCAGCTGCCGTTATAATCCGGGCGGCCTGTTCAAGATCAGCAATGATATTATGGACAATCCGGGGGATTCTAAATATGGCATGACAACGCCCCAGATGTCCGAGGCCTTTCGGATCCTGAAAGAAAAAGGAGCAAAAGAGTTTGGGATTCATGCATTTCTGGCGAGCAATACGGTTACTAACGAATATTATCCGATGCTGGCGAAGGTGCTTTTTGAACAGGCCGTGCGGCTGCAGAAGGAGACCGGCGTGCATATCAGATTTATCAATCTCTCCGGAGGAATTGGGATTCCTTACAAACCAGACCAGGAGCCGAATGATATCCGTATGATCGGGGACGGCGTGCGCAGGGTATACGAGGAAGTACTTGTTCCTGCGGGCATGGGCGATGTGGCCATTTATACCGAGCTGGGCCGTTATATGATGGGACCTTACGGCTGTCTTGTGACAAAGGCAATCCATGAAAAGCATACCCACAAGGAGTACATCGGCGTGGATGCATGTGCGGTAAACCTTATGCGTCCGGCAATGTACGGAGCCTATCACCATATTACGGTTATGGGGAAAGAAGACTGTCCGTGCGACCACAAGTATGATGTGGCGGGCTCGCTCTGCGAAAACAACGATAAGTTTGCCATTGACAGAATGCTTCCGGAGATCGAGATGGGAGACTATCTGGTGATACACGATACAGGGGCGCATGGATTTTCTATGGGGTATAATTACAACGGGAAGTTAAGGTCAGCGGAGATCCTTCTGAAGGAAGACGGCACTGCCCGGTTGATCCGCCGTGCTGAGACACCGGCAGATTATTTTGCTACTTTTGACTGTTTTGACATTGGAAAAAAACTGATCGGAAAATGATCGGGAAATAAATAAAAACTATTGCAAAATAGCTGGGATTATGATAATATAAAATTCGGTTTGGAAAGCAGACAGGCATTCCAGACCGGTGAGCGGATATGGCGGAATTGGCAGACGCACAAGACTCAAAATCTTGCGGGGGTGACTTCGTGTGGGTTCAAGTCCCACTATCCGCATAACAAAACACCGTAGAAAGGGGCTTCCGTTATATTGTTTTGTGAAGTGTAACCAGAGGTGTAATCAAGATTTTTCAAACGTTAATGGGTACTGAATTAGTTATCTAAGTTATTTGGATGATTGTTTCAGTACTCATTTTCTGTTAAGAAGTTATGAAGTACACGTTTCCGCGTCTGATCCTACTTACGCTAATTTAACATATTTTTCATTAATGAAACAAATAGATTCATCCTATTTTATATAAATTAATACCGTGATATTATTTGACATATTAATTTACGAAGGATGAGGTAAGCATAATGCTGGATAACAAAATAGGAGATAACATTAGAGTGTTAAGAAAGAAAAACGGGCTTCTTCAAAAAGATCTTGCTGATCAGCTCAACATAACGCGGCAAGCACTGTCAAACTACGAAGTAGGAAAACGGATACCTGACATTTTTGAATTGATAAGGATGGCCGAGATTTTTAAAGTAAGTGTTGATGAAATAATAGGAAGGGAAGGATTTTAGCATTGGATATAAGACAAGGGGTTTTTCATAGAGATAAGTACTTACCATAATGTAAAAGACTTGAACATGTATATTTTATGTGCAGGAATCTTTAAATGTTTTATACCGGCAACTAAAATTAGTTGCATGCTTAGAGAGATTACAGTATAATATGGGATGGCTAGACGTGGTAGTGCTGAAAATATGTGATAGGTAAAAGAGAAGACGCATACCAGATATAGTGAAATTGATAAAGGATAAAATGAAGTGAGTAATTTATTATCATATAAAAATTATAATGGCACGGTTGAATATTCAAAGGAAGACAACTGCCTGAATGGAAAGGTAGTCGGCCTGAGGTCACATCTTACCTATGCGGGCGATTCCATCCGGGAATTGGAGGCGGATTTCCATAAGGTGCTGGATGAATATCTGAAGGACTGCGAAGAGCGTGCCGCTCAGCCGGAACAGCCATACAAAGGAACCTTCAATGTACGGATCAGCTCAGATCTTCATAGAGCGATTGCGATATACGCAATTGAGCATGGCAAGAGCTTAAATGCCGCTGTAGAAGAAGCTATACGACAAATGGTTGAGGTTCGTGAGAGAAAAAGCCAATGTCCGTAGAAGAAATGATTTCTTATAAATGCGTATTAACAGAAGAAAGGCAGATTCTGGAAAAACGCAAAGGAATGTTGCGAAAGATTGCGGCGTTCCTTTTTCTTATGTAAACTTTATACTTGCGTGAATATATTTTGTGGTGCAGAAAGAAAGATACGGGTAAAGTGGAAATGGAGTATTGCATTAGGTTTTTAGGACGCGGTACCAGGATGAAAAAAGGTGTTAGTCTTCTTGGAGTGTTGACCGCAATCCTATTGGCAGCAGGGAAGAGTTATATACTTCCAGCTTTAAAATTGACAGAGATTGATTCTGTGTATAACAGAATTTATGATAAAGATATGGGAAAAGAATTATATCCTTTTGGAGAAAATCCGGATGAAACAGGGGCTCTGGATATTTTTAGTTCACTGATGGTTAAAATACCGGTGAAGGCAGATATTTCTAATATGGTGGATGCAAACAGGAAGGCGGGAGCCATGGCAGAATCTTCGAATCCAGAGAAAACCGATTTTCTGTCCGATATACTTTTATCAGGTATGGAAACTCCGGTTATGACAGGGGCCTCGGGGAATGAACTTCCTGACCTAAGCAATATAAAGATTCGTATTCCTGAGACGCCGTCGGGAAATTTTACCCCTCCGGTGATCCCGAATATTCCGGCGAATAATGAGAAACCACTGGTTCCGGAGACACCCGCCGTGCCGGATAAGCCGATCGTACCGGATACGCCAACAGTGCCGGACACTCCAACAGTGCCGGATACGCCCATTGTTCCGGATAATCCGCCGATCGATGATAATCCGGCAGAACCTCCGGACGAAGTCGTCCCGGATAACCCGGATGTACCGGGAGAAACAGAGGACCCGGACAGCGGTGCGGAGAACCCGGGTATCGAACAGCCGGTCGGTTTTACCGTGAATGAGGAGGGGATGATCTGTGGCTTCGATCCCTCAGCAGGAGTGGTAAATGATGGACGTCTTGTGCTCCCCTCTGAAAACTGTACAGGTCTTGCAAGCGGAACTTTTGAGGGAGTCAGCGCGGAGATCTATGAACTTTTCATTCCACCCAATATTGTCAACATCGAACCTGGCGCTCTGTGTGAGATGTCAGATCTGGAATGGATCGAACTTACGGAGCCTAATCAAAATTATGTTTGTTCGGATGGCATGCTGTTTGACAGCAGTATGACAACCCTTCTTGTATTTCCGAGAGCAAGAATCGGTACATATTCGCTCCCGTCCTATGTGACGAGACTGGAAGATTATTCGTTCTTAAATACCGGGCTGACAAAAATAGATATGATGAAATGTGGTGCTGTCGAAGTCGGTAGCAATGTATTTGGTGCAAATGGCGGAAATGGGATCATCATTATGGCGCCGAGAAATAATCTGGAGCATTATCAGAATGTTTTCGAGGGCCTTGGTGTGACGATACAGTAAAAGCGGCATCCCTCTGTGTTTATATGGCAGGCAGGTAATCTGGTGAAATGAACCGGCTTGAGTCAGCCGGTTCAAAAGGTTAATTCATTGTATAAATTGAGAAATTTAAATATGCTGCGAATATGCACCACAGCAGATATGGAATTTGCAGATAAGCAGCGGCGGGATTGATTTTATAGAAATCTTTAATCATAATACAGATCAGAACAATTAAGATCACGAGCCACAAAAAGGAAAACAGGTATAATTGATAGCGAAAGAAGAGAATACTCCAGCAGAAATTAAAGAAAAGCTGAAGGGCGTAGATCTTCAAAGCTTTTGTTTTATCCGCGCTGTCCGAAGAATATATGATGTAAGATGATATCCCCATCAGAACATAAAGAATTGTCCAGACAATAGGAAAAACAATTGAAGGGGGACTGAACGCCGGTTTGTTTATCGTTGAGTATAGGGACATGTTTCCGCTGATAAGTGCAGAGAATGAGCCGACGGCCAGTGGAATCAGTATGGCAATGATAAGTGAACTTCGATTCTGCGGTTTCATATAGAGTACACACTCCTGGATTTGTCATACTAAATATATGCTGCGGCGTTATGCATTATCACTTTCATCTCATCAAAGGTAGAAGGAATTCCAGTTTCATGGTAAAATGTAAATTAACATAATTGGGAAGAGAGTGATATAAGTGTATAATACGGCAATTTACCCGGGAACATTCGATCCATTTACAAACGGCCACTTAGATATCGTGAAAAAATCCGCGAAGATATTTAATGAGGTATACGTTGTGATCGGAATCAATAACAAGAAGATACGTACATATGACATTGATGATATGAGACAGGCAGTAGAAGAAACGTTAGCGGAGTGCAGGCTGGATAACTGTAAAGTTATCATATATAATGGCCTCATCGGACAGTTTACACAGGATAATAATATCGACTATATGGTCCGCGGGCTCAGGAATAACATGGATTATTTCTATGAAGAGAACATAGCAGAAGTAAATAAGCTGATTAACCCTGAGATAGAATATGTCTATTTCAGAGCCGATAATGTGGCGCTTTCTTCGTCCATGGTAAAAGAGCTGAACGGATATGGACAGGATGTTTCAAAATATGTTCCGGAGCCTGTGTTCAGGGTGATGAAACGATATGGTGAGCAGGCTGGGCAGGAGAAGGACCGGCCTACAAAACCACTTTTATAGTGAACAGGTCTGCCTCGATGGCTGCAGAAACCTGTCCGTCCAGTTTCTCCGCCAGTGTTTTCACGACAGCCAGGCCAAGCCCCGTGCTTTCATCATGGCGTGACTTATCGCCGGTATAAAATCTATCGAACATCCTTCCGGCATCGAAATCTGCGGCATTCTGAACGGTGTTTTGAAAGCAGATTACTGCCTTGCCGTCTGCCTCCTGCGTAAGCTGAATTCTGACCGTGCCCAGGGAATGGCAGACAGCATTAGTCAGCAGGTTCTGCAATATGCGCTCAATCATATTCCGGTCAGAGTAGATGAATACTGAGCTGTCGGGCAGCAGGATGTCGGGACAGATGTTTTGGCTGTCAAACAGCGGGGCATGATCGGTAAGAAAATCGATCAGAAGATTAGAAAGGTTCAGCTGTTCCCTCTTTGGTACGGTCTGTTCAGAATCCAGAAGTGTCAGATCATAAAATGTGCGGATCAGTTCCTTCATCCGTTCCGCTTTGTGCAGCGCTGCTGTGACCCGCCGGTTTTGTTCTCCGGTCAGTGCAGATGCCAAAAGCAGCTGCAGATGACCGGTAATAACTGTCAGCGGCGTGCGCAGATCATGGGAGATATTCGCAATGGACTCTTTCAAGTGATCCTCATGCTGAAGGGCACGGGCTACCGTGTAGCGCTGTTTCGTATAGTACTGGTTGAGAGTGCCGGCGAGCCGCTCAAGATCCCGGTCTATCAGTGCAATATCCAGCATTTTTTCTGAGGAACCCCGGACTAGCGCGTCAATCTGATCCGTTAGATTTCTGATCTGCTTCTTCAGCATAAGGTGCCGTTTCCATAAAAGTAAAAGTAAGACTAAGAGCAAAATGATAATCCCTGTGATAACACACACCTCCCCGCTTTATTTGAGCACTCTATTTCAAATCACATTTACAGAATATGCGCCAGGAGCAAAGTCCCAGCACGATTCCCCAGGTTCCGGCAACCAAGAAGCAGCCGGGTAAAAACAGCTTTTGCATACTCAGTGCCTCCCGGATCTGAAAGGTCGGCAGGAAGAAGACCGGCAGTTTCAGCATCAATCCATATCCCAGGTATAAAGAGAGCACAAATGTTACGATTGCTGTGACGGTAACCGCCGCCCCGGTGCTTCTGAAACAGCAGCAGACAAATATGGCGATGAAAAAGAATGCGCTGTTTAACAAAGCAGAATAGAAAATTGCTTTTCCTACATTGTATAGGAATATTTGTGCATCTGCAATTCCAAACCGAGAAAATTCACGAATACAGCCGGATACTGGATATACGATTGCCATGAAATTAAATGCGGCCAGATAAGACAGGATCTTACTGAGGAAGACACGGCTTCTCGCGTGTCCGGAACTTACCTCCTGGCTGACTGTTCGCCAGGAAAACTCCTGTCCCAGAATCAGCGCCAGAATACAGGAGATAAAAATTAGCAGGAATGTAGAATCATATACCATTCCATTAAAAATATCAGTAAGGGATTCGGCGGCGCCTCCGGCAGGCCCCATTACTTCGGGCACATAGGTTTCTGCGGTGAAGAATCCAAGCAGAAAAACGCCGAGGATGCCGGTCAGGTACAGTCGGTTATGCAGAAATTGATACCTTTCCATTTTTATTAAATTACTCATATAGTACGCACCTCCCTAATCCAGATCGGAATGACAGAAGCTGCAATACGCAGCTGCGTAGAGCAGGACAGCCCACAGCAAGTCAATTCCGATCAATATAAGTTTTGAAACGGGCAGGTCGTTCAGTGCCAAAAGGCGAAGCTGCCCCATAGGGAGAAAAATTGCAGTTTTTCGGGCTGAATCGCCATTTAATAAAAAGATCATGATAAAGTAAAGCACAATAGGAACGCCCAGTGTCCGCCCGACATCCCTAAAGATAAAACCACAAACAAGCGGCAGCATCCCCATGGCGATTACTGCAGCAGACAGCAGGGCAGCGTCAGAAAAAATCTGTGCCCATGCGATCCGGCCGCCATTCCCAGTAAGGATTCCAAGCAGCCAGTGGATCACCAGGGGCAGCCCCAGGATCAGCAGCCCGGCAGTCTGATAGGCAGCGGTCTTGGCAAACAGGACAGAACTGCGCTTATGGCCCGCGCTGACAAAGCTGTGCAGGGTCCGCTCTGCAAAGTCAGCACCCACAAAGAGAGAGCCAAACACAATAGGCAGAAAGTAAAGCAATGGGGTATTGAATAGCGAAGCGTTCAGCAGTCCGTCCGTAGTTGCTATGCTGTCCAGCAGTAGAACACTTCCCAAAAGCAGCGAAAAAAGAGTGATCCCCCAAAAACTCCGGCTGCGGCTCAGCTTGTAGAATTCGGCTTTCAACAGATCAGTCATGGGGAACCCCTCCCACCTTGCTCAGAAAATAATCCTCCAGTGTATCACCGGCCAGATTCAATCCGGTTACCAGAATATGAGCTTCCGATAAAATCTGCGCAACTTTTTCTATTTCATCCAGATAATCATACAGGCGGATGGTACCGTCAGGCATAAGCTGAACCCGATCCGTATGCAGACGTTCTTCCAGCACCAGCAGCGTCTTTTCCGAATCACCGGTCCGGATGACGATATGGCGTCTGCACCGTTCATCCAGTTCCCGGTCCGATAATTCTTCAATAATTCTGCCTTTATCAATCAGGATAAATTCGGAAGCGGTCTGATATAACTCTTCCAGAATATGGCTGGATACCAGAATGGTCATGCCATACTCTTTATTCAGAGATCTTAAAAGATTTCTGATTTCCACGATCCCAGCGGGATCCAGGCCGTTGATCGGTTCATCCAGAATCAGAAATTCAGGCATATTCAAAAGTGCCGCTGCAATGCCCAGGCGCTGACGCATGCCCAGAGAAAAGTTCCGGACACTTTTATTACCGGTATCAGGCAATCCAGCCATTTGCAGGGAGCGGGCAATGACAGACTGATCAGGGATGCCTCTCTGAATGCGCTGGAGTTCCAGATTCTGCGCGGCGGTCATGCCGGGAAATAGTGCGGGAGTCTCGATCATACATCCGATCCGTTTCCTCTGTTCCTGCAGCTGCGCTGTAGTGGAACGGCCCCACAGCGACAAGGTGCCGCCGGAGGGAAAAGCCAGTCCGGTGATCAGCCGGAGCAGCGTTGTTTTTCCGGCCCCGTTTTGTCCGATAAAACCATAGATCTTTCCCTTTTCGAGGTTTAGGTTAATATGGTCCAGTGCATTTGACTGACGATATGTCTTCGTCAGATCCCGGGTTTCTAAAATAGTAGAATTCATTCTGTCAACCTCCTTTATGATATGAGTGTAAACCGGAAATATAAAGAATTCCTTAAATGGAAAAGAAAAGCATAAAGAATCTATTAAAGCGGGAAGAAACATAAAGCCAAGGACTTCAGCCCCTGGCTTTATGCAGTCGGTATCCGATTCCCCAGACCGTATCTATATATTCCTCATCCGGGCAGACTGCTTTCAGTTTGCTGCGCAGATTACTAATGTGTACATTCAGCGTATTGTCTTCACTGAGGTATTCTTCTCCCCATACGCTCTGAAATAAATTTGCTTTTGAGAAGACCTTGTCCGGATACTTCATCAGCAATTCCAGAATGGCGGATTCTTTTGCCGTCAGCAACAGCTCCTGTTCTTTCAGGCGGGCCGTTTTTTTATCAACATCTAAAATAAGATTTTGGTATTCCAGCCGGCTGCAGGGGGCGGCCTGATACTGTACCCGGCGCAGGCTGCTTTCGATCCGGGCCAGCATTTCTTCCATATCGAAAGGTTTTGTGATATAATCGTCGGCGCCCAGACGAAGCAGGTCTATCTTATTCTGGGTCGTCTCCCTGGCAGATATCACAATTACGGGAACCGTGTACTGCTTTCGGATATCTGCGAGCAGCAGGTCGCCGCTTCGGTAAGGAAGCATAAGATCCAGCAGGATCAAATCAACCTTATGGTCTTTCAGACAGTCCAGCACATGTAAACCATCGAACCGGCTGGTTACGCTGTATCCGTTTTTGGCTAAAAAATCAGCTAAAAGCTTGTTGATTTCATCATCATCTTCTACAATTAAAATATGATACACGCTTTGCCACCTCTTTTTTAAAATTCGATATAAGGATACTATATTTTCTGATTGAATCCAGTTGCTGGCAGCAAGACTTATGCTATCTTGTTTTGCCAACTACATTGACATCAACCGGAAAAGACTTTATAGTATGTAGTGAATATAACTGACATGATAAGCTATTTTACAGGATGTTTCAAGAGAGAATGTGCAAAATGCAGCTATGACGTTACTGTGCACGCCCGCAGGGGGTGAACAGTAACGCTATGAAGTTCTTGTGTGCGCCAACAGGGTGTTAATAGCAACGCTATGACAAACATATACATGGAACCAGGCAAACCTGCGGTCAGCCCCGCCGGGAGCAGGTTCCGTCCAGAGGAGGTGAACGATATGACGTTCAAACGCGGAGATACTTGTTTTATACTGGAGGATAACTCACAGGCCGTCCAGGTCAAAGTTGTAAGTAAGCAGGGGAAAACATATATAGTGCAGCTGATTGGTTCCTGTGGTGCCTTAAAACTTCCGGAGGAGAGGCTGTTTGAGACAGCAGAGAAAGCGATGGCAAGCAGAAAGACATCAAGGGCGATGGTAAGCCCCCAGTTATCAGATTCAGATACAAATCCCGGACTGACAGAGATCAGGATTTCAGATAAGGGGAACCGGTGGCGCTGACAGGAGCGGGAGCAGCAGTATATTTACTGACAAAACGCAAAAGAAAATCACATCATATAAATTTACTTACAAAAAAATCAAATTCGGCATTGACATTTGAAGGAGGAAGTGTATATAATATACCATAATTTAATAATGTAAACCGATGAAGCGGAGATAAAAACATATCGTGCATTCACAGAGAGCCTGAGGTGGTGGGATTCAGGTAAACGCAGTTTGTTAAATGGACCGCTGAGGGCATGAGGGAAAGGCCGTGAGGCCGAGTATAGCATGACGTATGGGCGTACGTCAGTCGCCGGAGATATGATAGTATCTTGCTAAGCGCACAGGATTTATTTTCTGTGAATCAAGGTGGCACCGCGAATTGAATTTTCAATCCGTCCTTGACATTACTTTATATTTGTAATGTCAGGGGCGGATTTTTTTATGATATTAGGAAATTTCAGAGGGATTTCCTAATATCATAAAAACCCTCCGGGAGGATGCGCATGCCGCGATAAGGTAAATAGCCGCAAGGCGGCATCGCGGCTGGATGCGTACTGTGGAGTATGGGGCAGCTGCCTCGGAGCGGCCGCCGCAGGTGAACTATATTGAGAATATTCTGAAAACGGACCGCAAAGGGGTCTGACCCCTATGAAAGGAGAACTTATGACTTATCCAGATTTGAAAAAGGCAGAAGAGTTGGCAGCGATGGGATTGTATCATACGATGCCTGTCAGTATGGAGATGTTTTCTGACATGTATACCCCGGTCGGGGTTTTGAGAAAATTGAAAAATGTCAGTGAACATTGTTATATGCTCGAGAGTGCGGAGGACGCGAAACGATGGGGGCGTTACAGTTTTCTGGGATTTGAACCTACTTTGGAGATCAGCTGCAGAAATGGGATGCTTCACATGAAAGGCCGTGAGGTCCGGGAAGTGGAGACGGCCTGCCCCGGGGAATACATACGGCAGGTGGTGGAGGCGCACAGAGCCCCGAAGATTGAGGGAATGCCTTCCTTTACCGGCGGGCTTGTAGGGTATTTTTCATACGATTATATCAAGTATGTGGAGCCTTCACTGAAGCTGGACGCCAGGGATGAGTCACATTTCCGGGATCTGGATCTGATGCTTTTTGATCAGGTAATTGTATTTGATAATCTGAAGCAGAAGATGATTTTGATTGTAAACATGTCTTTAGACAAAGATGTGAAAAAAGAGTATGAAGATGCAGTTGTGAGATTGAAGCGGCTGGAAGCAATTGTGCGGGACGGTGAACTGGAGCCGCACATTCCACTAAAAGTGAAAAACGGGTTTCAACCGCATTTTACAAAAGAAAAATACTGCCGCATGGTAGAAGAGGCAAAACATCATATCTATGAGGGCGATATTTTCCAAGTGGTATTGTCCAACAGGCTGGAGGCGGAGATCGAGGGGAGCATACTGGATGTTTACCGGGTGCTCAGGAGTACAAATCCTTCCCCCTATATGTTTTATTTTTCCAGCAATGATATTGAGATTGCCGGCGCCTCCCCGGAGACGCTGGTGAAGCTGGAAAATGGGACGCTGCATACATTTCCGCTGGCGGGAACCCGGAAAAGAGGGGAGACCTGTGCGGAGGACGAAAGGCTGGAGGCGGAACTGCTTGCGGATGAAAAGGAGCTTGCCGAGCACAACATGCTGGTTGACCTGGGAAGAAATGATATTGGGAAAATCAGTAAGATCGGCACGGTGGAGCTGGAAAAATATAAGAGTATCGAGAAGTTTTCCCACGTCATGCATATTGGTTCAACGGTGAAGGGGAATATACGGGAGGATAAAGATTTTATGGATACCGTGGATGCGATACTGCCGGCGGGAACGCTGTCCGGGGCTCCTAAGATCAGGGCCTGCCAGATCATAGATCAACTGGAAGACTGCAAACGCGGCATCTACGGCGGTGCAGTTGGCTACATTGATTTTACCGGCAATCTGGATACCTGCATTGCAATCAGAATGGCCTACGCTAAGAATGGTTCGCTCTATGTATGCTCCGGAGCAGGCATCGTAGCTGACAGTGTGCCGGAGATGGAGTATCAGGAATGTATCAACAAAGCAAAAGCGGTGACAAACGCAGTGGAAAGAGCAGGAGAGGGGATGGGAGCATGATTTTGCTGATTGATAATTACGACAGTTTTTCATATAACCTGTATCAGCTGATTGGGGCAGAGTGTAAGGACCTGACCGTCATACGGAACGACGAAAAGACGGTGGAAGAGATCAGGGAAATGGATCCGGTCTGCATTGTCCTTTCCCCCGGTCCGGGAAGGCCGGAAGATGCGGGGGTGTGCACGGAGGTGGTGGATAAGCTGGCAAAAGAGATTCCGATTCTCGGTGTATGCCTGGGGCACCAGGCGATCTGCCAGGCATTTGGCGGAAAAGTGACATATGCCAGACAACTGATGCATGGGAAGACCTCAAGCATCGAACTTGACTGCAGCAGCCGGTTATTTCAGGGGCTGGAAAAAAGCATTCCGGCCGCCAGGTATCATTCACTGGCGGCGGAGGAAGAAAGCCTTCCGGATGTGCTTAAGGTAACCGCGAGGGCCGCAGACGGCGAAATCATGGCTGTAGAACACAGAGAGTATCCGGTCTATGGCCTGCAGTTTCATCCGGAATCCATCCTGACGCCGGACGGGGCGCAAATGATCCGGAATTTTTTGAAAACAGATAAAGCGTAACAGCAAACCAGCATGTTAAATAAGAGCAGCAGGGCAGAAAGGAAACAGGACATCATGATTAAAGAGGCAATTTTAAAACTGGCAGGAAGAGAAAACTTAACCTATGACGAAGCTTATCAGGTAATGGATGAAATTATGAGCGGGGAGGCGAGCAATGTACAGATGAGCTCGTATCTGACGGCCATGAGCCTGAAGGGGGAGACCATTGACGAGATCACGGCTTCGGCAGCAGGGATGCGGGAGCACTGTGTGAAACTTCTGCATAACGTAGATGCACTGGAAATCGTAGGGACGGGAGGGGATGGGGCGAATTCGTTTAACATCTCAACGACCTCCGCACTTGTGATTGCGGCAGCAGGAGTTCCGGTGGCAAAGCACGGAAACAGAGCCGCATCCAGCAGATGTGGGGCTGCGGATGTACTGGAGGCACTGGGCGTGAAGATCACAATTCCACCTGAAAAGAGTGCAGAGCTGCTGGAAAAGATCGGAATTTGTTTTCTGTTTGCGCAGAATTATCACATCGCCATGAAATACGTAGCTCCGGTCAGAAAAGAACTGGGGATCAGAACCATATTCAATATCCTGGGACCGCTCGCCAATCCGGCAGGCGCCAACATGGAAGTCATGGGCGTTTATGAGGAGGCCCTTGTGGAGCCGCTTGCAAGAGTCCTGGAAAAGCTGGGAGTCAAAAATGCCATGGTCGTGTACGGGCAGGATAAGCTGGATGAGATCTCAATGAGCGCGCCGACGACCGTATGTGAGATTAAAAACGGCGAGTTCCATTCGTATGCGATCACGCCGGAGCAGTTTGGCTTTACATCCTGCGGCAAAAATGAGCTGCAGGGCGGAACCCCGCAGGAAAACGCTGAGATTACGAGAGCGGTCCTGAGCGGCAGGGAACTTGGGCCAAAACGCAGCGCGGTACTGCTCAATGCCGGTGCGGCTCTATATGTGGCTGGCAGGGCGGATACACTTGAAGCGGGGGTAAAGATGGCGCAGCAAGCGATAGACAGCGGCAAGGCACAGGAAAAGTTAGAACAGTTCATTGCGTATTCAAATGAAAAAATATAAGGCGGGTAAAAGATGATATTAGAAGAAATTGCAGACAGAACCAGAGAGAGAATTCAAGAAAGAAAACAGGAAGTACCCGAAAGAGAGTTAAAGGAAAGAGCATATGGAATCGCGGCGGCAGAAAAAGAAAAAAACGGAGGTAAATTTCGGTTTCCTTTTGAAGAGGCATTAAGACAAGAAGGAATGTCTTTTATCTGCGAAGTAAAAAAAGCGTCTCCGTCAAAGGGGGTAATAGCGGAACATTTTCCCTATCTGGCCATTGCAGAAGATTACGAGAGCGCGGGCGCGGCGGCAATATCTGTTTTAACTGAGCCATACTATTTTCAGGGCAGCAACCGATATCTGGAGGAGATTGCGGAAAAAGTGCATATCCCAATACTTCGGAAGGACTTCACCATAGACGCCTACATGCTCTATGAGGCAAAATGTATCCATGCGTCGGCTGTACTGCTGATCTGTGCAATTCTGGAAGAGCAGGAACTGCGCGGATATATGCAGATTGCAGGCGAACTGGGGCTTTCGGCATTGGTCGAAGCACACACCGAAGAAGAAGTAAAAAAGGCCCTGCGGTGCGGCGCCAGAATAATAGGGGTCAACAACCGGGACTTAAGAACCTTTCAGGTAGATATCCGGACCAGCAGCCGGCTGCGCGACATGGTGCCGGACGGGATACTCTTCGTATCCGAAAGCGGAATAAAAACAGCCGGGGATGTCCAGTGCCTGAGAGAAAACGGAACAGATGGAGTACTGATAGGCGAGACACTCATGCGATTTGTCAACAAAGGGGTCAGACCCCTTTGCCCACCATTGTCAGAATATTTTCAAGATTTATCATCCGGGGAGAGATTATGAAGATTAAAATATGTGGTCTGTGCAGGGAGGAAGAGATTGCGGCTGTCAATGAAGTGCAGCCGGACTATATTGGATTTGTCTTTGCGCAGGGCAGTAGAAGATATGTCGATCCTAGACGGGCTGCCCTTTTGAAGCAGGGGCTGTCTAAGGAAGTAGCTGCAGTGGGGGTGTTTACAGATGCGCCGCTGGAGCAGATCCTGCAGCTGGTATATGGAAAGGTGATTGATGTCGTACAGCTGCATGGAAATGAAACTCTGGAATTTGCGGAAGATTTGAAGTGCTGCTGCGATGTGCCGGTTGTGAAGGCAGTTTCTATGACAGAGGATACGTACAGCAGAGATATCAAGAGGTGGGAGCACAGCTGTGTGGATTACCTGCTTTTGGACAGCGGCAGGGGAGGAACGGGCACAGCTTTTGATTATGGAAGAATCGGCAGTCCTGCCAAGCCCTTCTTTCTGGCCGGAGGACTGACTCCGGAAAATGTGGCGGAGGCGGCCCGGCAGGTATTGCCTTACGCAGTCGATATGAGCAGCGGTGTAGAGACAGGCGGCAGGAAGGATAAAGAAAAAATAGAAAAAGCAGTCAGGAGGATTCGAGATGTCGAAAGGAAGATACGGTGAGTTTGGAGGGCAGTATATCTCCGAAACATTAATGAACGAGTTGATTCAGCTGGAGGAACAATATGAATATTATAAAAAAGATGCAAGATTTCAGCAGGAGCTGAAACAATTGTTAAATGAATACGCGGGGCGTCCGTCCCTGCTGTATTATGCAGAAAAGATGACAGAAGATCTGGGCGGAGCCAGAATCTATCTGAAGAGGGAAGATCTGAATCATACTGGTTCCCACAAGATTAATAACGTGCTGGGGCAGGTTCTGCTGGCAAAGAAAATGGGAAAGACAAGGGTGATCGCAGAAACAGGCGCCGGGCAGCATGGCGTGGCAACTGCGACAGCGGCGGCGCTTCTGGGGCTGGAATGTGAAGTCTTTATGGGAAAGGAGGACACGGAGCGGCAGGCGCTGAATGTATACAGGATGGAACTGCTCGGGGCAAAGGTCCATGCAGTAACGACCGGCACACAGACCCTGAAAGATGCGGTAAATGCGACCATGCGCGAATGGACGAACCGGGTATCGGATACCCACTATGTACTTGGCTCCGTGATGGGGCCACATCCGTTCCCGATGATGGTGCGGGATTTCCAGAGTGTGATCAGCCAGGAGGCACGGCAGCAGATCATGGAAGCGGAAGGGAGACTTCCCTCTGCGGTGCTTGCCTGCGTGGGAGGCGGAAGTAATGCCATGGGTATGTTTTACAACTTTATCGAAGATGAAAATGTAAAACTGATCGGCTGTGAGGCGGCAGGAAGAGGAATCGACACAGACCAGCATGCGGCAACGATGGCAAAGGGAACCCTGGGAGTCTTCCACGGCATGAAATCCTATTTCTGCCAGGATGAATACGGACAGATCGCTCCGGTGTACTCTATTTCCGCCGGGCTGGACTATCCGGGTATCGGGCCGGAACACGCATATCTGCGGGATTCGGGCCGGGCGGAGTATGTGCCGGTGACAGACGATGAGGCGGTTGACGCATTTGAATATCTGGCAAGGACAGAGGGCATTATCTGTGCCATAGAAAGCGCACATGCCGTTGCGCACACAAGAAAAATTGCACCGCAGATGAGAAAAGACGAGAGCCTGATCATCTGTCTCTCAGGAAGAGGCGATAAAGATGTGGCGGCTATCGCAAGGTATAAGGGGGTACACATTCATGAGTAGAATAGCAGATGCATTTGCAGGAGGAAAAGCGTTTATCGTGTTCTTAACGGCAGGAGATCCCTCGGGGGATAAGACAGTAGAATACATTCTGGCAATGGAAGAGGCGGGGGCGGATCTGATCGAAATCGGAATTCCATTCTCCGATCCGACCGCCGAGGGTGTTGTGATTCAGGAGGCCAATATCAGGGCGTTAAACGGAAATATGACGCTTGACGGTGTGTTCGAAATTGTAAGAAAGGTGAGAGAAAAAAGCCAGATACCGCTGGTGTTCATGACTTATTTAAACCCCGTCTTTCATTATGGATATGAGGCGTTTTATGAGAAATGTGAGGAGCTTGGCGTAGATGGCATTATAATTCCGGACCTGCCCTATGAGGAAAAGGGGGAAATGTCTCATATAGCAGACAAACACGGTGTAGATATTATTTCCATGATAGCGCCGACATCCAGACAGCGCATTCAGATGATTGCAAAAGAGGCAAAGGGCTTTCTCTATGTCGTATCCTCCATGGGAGTAACGGGCGTGCGGAATCAGATCGAGACGGATATTTCATCTATGATTGCTTCTATCCGTGAAGTGACCGATCTTCCGGCAGCCGTAGGTTTCGGAATCAGCACGACGGAGCAGGCAGGGGCGATGGCAGCAGTATCCGACGGGGCGATTGTGGGAAGCGCCATTGTAAAATTGATTGAAACATATGGGGATAAGGCGGAGGAAGCCTTGAAAACGTATGTATCCGAGATGAGGGAGGCAGTACATAACTGCTGAGCGCAGAGCACCGGAGAAAACGGTTCAAAGGGCAGCCCGGCCCTGCCGTCTGAAACACAAAAAATCAGTTGGCAGAGCCGGTTATCCGGTGACAGCGTATCACCGGGAGATCAACGGGAAACTCCTTGATTTTCCTGCAATGCATTTCCCGTCCCGCACATTTATAATAGAAGAAACAGTTCCAGCAGCTCGCTGATTCTGGAGATTCTCACTTCCGCGGCGGGGGCATTGCCAAAGCCGTATGATGCAAAAATAAAAGGAATGCCGGCTTCCATGCAGGCCTCATAATCACCCTGTGTATCGCCCACATAGACCACATCTCTCAGCTTTCTGCGTTCCATCAAAGTTCTGATCGTCATCCCCTTAGAGGTCTGGGTTTCACCAAAGCAGAGGTGGTCCTGCACAGCGGCTTCGAGTCCTGTTGTCTTTAAAAAGACTTCGATATATCCGCACTGGCAGTTGCTGACAATGAAAATCCGGGTGCTCTGGGAAAGCCTTAGCAGGGTCTCCCGTACGCCTTCATAGAGGATGCCGGGTTTCGTCTCAAGAAGCTTGTTTTCGTATTCAAAGCAGATATCACCCAGTTTCTGCTGTTCCTCTTTCGACAACGTGGGAAAGACGGCATGATATATCTCGTCCATAGTTTTGCCAAACAGATTCTTCAGCATCGGGCCATCTATTCTGACATCCAGGGCAGAATGTTCGGCAATTGCCTGGTTCCAGGCCTCTGCCACCGAGTCGGTTGAGTCCCACAAAGTTCCGTCTACATCAAAAATAATTCCATCCATTTTCCATACTCCTTAATCGCAAAAATTCTGTAACAGTTGCTTTCATAATATCATAAAAATAGCCTTTTAAAAAGAAAGAATTTAGTGTATACTCTATTATGTTATAGTGAACGTTAGTAAGGGACGCGTGTCTGTACACTTTCCGAACGACGGTCATGATATCATATCACCAGGATGTGGAGAAAAAACTATGAGTAAAAAGATTGTATTAATAGATGGCCACAGTATTTTAAACAGGGCGTTCTATGGAGTACCGGACCTGACCAACTCGGAGGGGCTTCATACGAACGCTATTTATGGGTTTTTGAACATCATGTTCAAGATCCTGGACGAGGAGAAGCCGGAATATCTGACCGTGACATTTGATGTGCATGCGCCTACATTCCGGCATGAGATGTATGCAGATTATAAGGGAACCAGAAAGCCAATGGCAGAAGAACTAAGGCAGCAGGTCCCGGTAATCAAGGAAGTTCTGCAGGCCATGAACATCGAGATTATTGAGCAGGCAGGCCTGGAGGCGGATGATCTGCTGGGAACGATTTCACGTATCTGCGAGGAAAAGGGGATGGATGTCGCCATCATATCCGGGGACAGAGATACACTGCAGCTCGCTACAGAGCATGTAAAGATCCGGATTCCAAAGACAAAACAGGGCAGGACAGAAGTTGAGGACTATTATGCGGTTGACGTAAAAGAAAGGTATGGAGTTACCCCAACGGAATTTATCGACGTGAAAGCCCTGATGGGAGATGCATCGGATAACATACCGGGCGTCCCGGGAGTCGGGGAGAAGACGGCAACCAAGATCATCACGGAATACGGCACCATAGAAAATGCCTATGCCCACGCGGCGGAGATCAAGCCTCCAAGGGCCAGCAAGAACCTGCAGGAGTATTGGGATCAGGCGTGCATGAGCAAGACGCTTGCCACCATCGATACCCATGCAGAGATCGCGTTTAACCTGGAAGCGGCTGAACATGGGAATCCGTTTACGAAGGAAGCGCATGACTATTTTCAGAAACTGCAGTTCAAAAATCTGCTGAGCCGGTTTGATGTAGAAAGCTCTTCCAATAAAGTGGAATCTCATTTCAAGGAGATTACGGATAAAGAGGAAGCGGAAAAGATATTCAAAGAGGCAGCACGGGCGGAGTGTGTAGGCGTTGCAATTACGGAGGATGCCGGAAATGTACTGCCTCTGTTTGCGCATCCGTCCGGATACGGAAGAGTGAGCATTGCCTATGGGCCGGAGCAGATCTATTCCATTCTCTGTGATACCGACATGGATATAGAGTATCTGTTTGGAAAATTAACGGAAATAGCAGGCAGTGTACAGACATTTGCCATGTTTGACCTGAAGAAATACCTGCCTTTGGTGGAAGTGGCAGAGCAGGAAAAATGTTTCGACGTAACCGTAGCGGCCTATCTTCTGAATCCTCTGAAGAATAATTATAATTATGAAGATGTGGCAAGGGAACAGCTGGGAATTATGATCGATGAGAAGGCAGATATCATGACAAAGGCATGTTATGAAGCATACACTGCATTTGCATCCGTAAAACCATTGAGAGACAAGATGCTGGCGGAGGGGATGTACCACCTGTTTACAGACATAGAGATGCCGCTTGTCTTCACCCTGTTCGATATGGAGCAGGCGGGGATAAAGGTGGAGGCAGAGGCGCTGAAGTTTTATGGCGAACAGCTGGGCGGCCGGATCGTGGAGCTGGAGAAGGAGATCTATGAGATGGCGGGAGAGACGTTTAACATTAACTCTCCGAAGCAGCTGGGAGTCGTCCTTTTTGACCACATGCAGCTGCCTAACGGTAAAAAGACTAAGACCGGATACTCAACCGCCGCCGATGTGCTGGACAAGCTGGCGCCGGATTATCCGGTGGTCGATAAGATTCTGGAGTACAGACAGCTGACCAAGCTGAAGTCCACATACGCGGACGGGCTGGCTGTCTATATTGGTCCGGACGGAAGAATCCACGGAAAGTTCAACCAGACGATCACCGCAACCGGCCGGATCAGCAGTACGGAGCCGAACCTCCAAAATATTCCGGTGCGGATGGAACTGGGGCGTCTGATCAGAAAAGTATTTGTGCCAAAAGAGGGCTGCGTCTTTATCGATGCGGATTATTCCCAGATCGAGCTGAGGATACTGGCGCACTGCTCCGGGGACGAACAGCTGATCCAGGCGTATAAAGAGGCAAGGGATATCCATCGGATGACGGCTTCCCAGGTGTTCCACACTCCGTTTGAAGAGGTGACGGAACTTCAGCGGCGCAATGCCAAGGCGGTCAACTTTGGAATCGTATACGGGATCAGTTCTTTTGGGCTGAGTCAGGATTTGAGTATCACCAGGAAAGAAGCGGCGCAGTACATTGAAAATTATTTCGAGACTTATCCGGGAATCAAACGTTTTCTGGATGATACGGTGGCCCATGCAAAAACGGAGGGCTATGTTGTGACCCTCTTCGGGCGCAGAAGGCCGGTGCCGGAACTGAAATCCAGCAATTTTATGCAGCGGAATTTCGGGGAACGGGTGGCGATGAACGCCCCGATCCAGGGATCTGCCGCGGATATAATGAAGATTGCGATGATCGGTGTAAACCGGGAACTGAAGGAAAAAGGGCTCCGGTCAAAAATGATCCTGCAGGTGCACGATGAACTGCTGATCGAGGCCCACAAGGATGAAGTCGAAGAAGTAAAGGAGATACTGAAACGGCAGATGGAGCAGGCCGCAGACCTGGACGTCCCCTTGATTGTAGACATGCATACAGGGGAGAACTGGTACGAGGCAAAGTAGTGTCCGTGGCAAAGCGGAGTCTGGATAAAACTTGAGTAAAGCGAATAATGAACAAAGAGGAATTTAGATGAAGATACTGGGAATTACCGGCGGGGTAGGTTCCGGAAAGAGTAAAGTCCTGCATTTTCTTGAGGAAGAATACGGCGCGGTGGTCTGCCAGCTGGATGAGGTGGCCAAAGAGCTTCAGAAAAAGGGCGGGGCCTGCTACCAAAAGATCATAGAACAGTTCGGTACAGAGATCATAGGGCCGGACGGGGAACTGGACCGCAGCCGGCTGGCCGCCCTGATTTTTCGGGATGCACAGATGCGGCAGAAGTTGAACGGGATTGTCCATCCGGAAGTGAAAAAATGGGTGGAACAGGATATCGAGGAAAAGAAAAAACGGAAAGTGCCGCTATATGTGATAGAAGCGGCACTTCTTCCGGAGGCGGGATATGAAGATATCTGCGGGGAAATGTGGTATATTTATGCAGAAGAAAGCGTTAGAAGAGAACGCCTGAAGCAGTCCAGAGGGTATTCCGCTGAGAAGATTGCCCGGATGATGGAAGCGCAGTCCCCGGAACGGGTATTTCGCAGCGCATGCCAGGCTGTTATAGATAACAGCGGGACATTTGACAATACAAAAAGGCAAATAGGAGAAATATTATGAGGTTATGCAGCATTGCCAGCGGAAGCAGCGGCAACTGTATCTATGTGGGGAGCGACAACACGCATCTGCTTGTGGATACAGGAATCAGCAAGAAAAAGATTGATGCAGGGCTAAAAGAGCTGGACATCAAAGGAGAAGAACTGGACGGTATTCTGATCACACATGAGCATTCAGATCATATTCAGGGACTGGGCGTTTTCAGCCGGAAATATGAGGTGCCGATCTACGCGACTCCGGGAACAATAGAGGGGATTGAGAATTATGCGCCCCTGGGAAGGATGCCGGAAGGGCTTCTTCATCCAATACATACGGACGAAAGTTTTATATTGGGGGACATTACAATTGATCCGTTTCGGATCTCGCATGATGCGAAAGAGCCATCCGGATACCGTATGAACTGCTGCGGAAAATCCGTTGCAGTGGCGACGGATCTTGGAATTTACGATGAATACACGGTGTCGAAGCTTAAAAGTCTGGACGCGGTGCTGCTGGAGGCAAACCACGATATCCATATGCTGGAAGTAGGCTCCTATCCATATTATCTGAAACGGAGAGTCATGGGAGACAAGGGACATTTATCCAACGAATTGTCAGGAAGACTTCTTTGTGATATACTACATGATAATTTGAAACACATTCTGCTGGGACACTTAAGCAAGGAAAATAATTATGCTAAGCTGGCGTATGAAACCGTAAAGCTGGAGGTGACTCTGAGCGATAATATTTATAAAGGTGAGGATCTTGACATGGCTGTCGCAAGAAGAGACATGATATCAGAGATCATTACAGTATAGACAATCAGGAGGATAAGAAGATGAAAAAATGTATCGTAACAGTGCTGGGGCAGGACACCGTAGGGATTATAGCAAAGGTTTGTACATATTTGGCTGAGAACAGGATTAATATACTGGATATCTCACAGACCATTATCCAGGGGTACTTTAATATGATGATGATCGTGGATGTAACCAGTCTTGACAAAGACTTTAAGGTAGTCTGCGATGAGCTTGATAAGCTGGGAGAAGAGATCGGAGTGAATATCCGCTGCCAGAGAGAAGAGATATTTGAAAAGATGCACAGGCTGTAAGAGTAAAGCGTGAGGATAGAAGGCGAGGATAAGCACTATGATTAATATGTATGAAGTATCAGAAACCAATAAAATGATTGAGCACGAGAATCTGGATGTCCGTACGATAACGCTGGGGATCAGTCTCCTGGATTGTATTGACTCGAACCTGGAGGAACTCAACCGCAAGATTTATGATAAGATTACGACCGTAGCGGCAAAACTGGTTTCTACCGGAAGTGATATTGAAAAAGAATTCGGAATTCCGATTGTAAATAAGAGAATTTCAATCACACCCATCGCTTTGGTGGGAGGGGCTGCGTGCAAGTCCCCGGAGGATTTTGTGACTATTGCAAGAACGCTGGACCGGGCGGCCAAGGAAGTAGGCGTCAATTTTATCGGTGGTTATTCCGCTCTGGTTTCAAAAGCTATGACAAAGAGCGATGAGAACCTGATCCGTTCCATCCCCCAGGCACTGGCTGAGACGGAGAGAATCTGCAGTTCCGTCAATGTGGGATCTACGAAGACGGGGATCAATATGGATGCCGTGCGCCTGTGCGGTGAGATCGTCAAAGCCACCGCTGAGGCAACAAAAGACAATGATTCCCTGGGCTGTGCAAAGCTCGTGATCTTCTGCAATGCGCCGGATGATAACCCGTTTATGGCGGGAGCATTCTTAGGAGTTACCGAGGCGGATGCGGTAATCAATGTAGGCGTCAGCGGACCGGGCGTGGTAAAAAAGGCGCTCGAGAAAGTGCGCGGCAAGGGCTTTGAGGAGCTCTGCGAGACCATCAAGAAGACGGCGTTCAAGGTAACCCGCGTGGGACAGCTCGTAGCCGGCGAGGCCTCCAAAAGGCTGGGAATCCCCTTCGGTATCGTAGACCTGTCACTGGCGCCGACTCCGGCGGTGGGAGACAGCGTGGCAGAGATACTGGAAGAGATCGGACTGGAGCGTGTGGGAGCGCCCGGGACAACGGCTGCCCTGGCAATGCTCAACGACCAGGTAAAAAAGGGCGGCGTCATGGCATCTTCCTATGTGGGGGGCCTAAGCGGAGCATTTATCCCGGTCAGTGAAGACCAGGGAATGATTGATGCAGTCAACGCCGGTGCTCTGACGCTCGAAAAACTGGAGGCAATGACCTGCGTATGTTCCGTCGGACTGGATATGATAGCCATTCCGGGGAAGACCAGCGCCAGCACAATATCCGGAATCATTGCGGACGAGATGGCGATCGGCATGGTGAACCAGAAGACAACAGCAGTGCGTCTGATTCCGGTGATCGGCAAGGACGTGGGAGAAACAGCAGAATTCGGAGGCCTGCTCGGGTATGCGCCGATCATGCCGGTCAACCAGTTCGGCTGTGAGGCATTTGTCGGGCGAAAGGGAAGAATCCCGGCTCCAATTCACAGCTTCAAAAACTAAAACAGGGGAAATATATATGAAGAAGATTGCAATTGTAACGGACAGTAACAGCGGAATCACTCAAAAAGAAGGAAAAGAGATGGGCATCTCTGTGGTGCCTATGCCGTTTTTCATAGACGGAGAGCTTTTTCTCGAGGATATCACACTGTCACAGGAAGATTTTTACAAAAAACTGGGAGAGGATTCCGATATTTCAACCTCCCAGCCGTCACCCGGAGAGATTCTGGAACTTTGGGACAAACTGCTCGAGGAATATGACGAAGTCGTGCACATCCCAATGTCCAGCGGGCTGAGCAGCAGCTGCGAGACAGCTGTAACACTTTCGGAGGACTATGACGGCAGGGTACAGGTCGTGGATAACCAGAGAATTTCTGTCACCCAGGTGCAGTCTGTACTGGATGCGATAAAGCTGAGGAATGAAGGCAAATCCGCAGCAGAGATCAGAGAAATTCTGGTAAAAGAAAAAATGGAAGCCAGTATCTACATCACAGTAGATACACTGAAATATCTGAAAAAAGGCGGCAGAATCACCCCTGCGGCCGCGGCTCTGGGCACCGTGCTCAATCTAAAGCCCGTCCTGCAGATTCAGGGCGAGAAGCTGGATGCGTATGCAAAAGTGCGCGGCTGGAAAGCAGCAAAGCGCACCATGCTGGGCGCCATCGAGAAAGACCTCAAAGAAAGATTTGCCGGCCGCGAAGACCAGATGGTACTGGGTATGGCATACACTTGCGGACAGGAAGAGGCGCAGGAATGGAAAAAAGAAATCCAGGAAAAATTTCCGGGGTATCAGATCATAGAGGGGCCGCTGTCACTCAGCGTAGCGTGCCACATAGGCCCTGGCGCCATGGCGGTTACCTGTATGAAGCGAGTGTGAGGGGGAGGTCCGCTTAGGGGAATGTGTGCCGGGGCGCTGCGCGAAGCCACGAAAATACGCTGCTCCCGTCCGGCACAACCCTCTATTTAAGCCACACCTCCCGACCGGATGCGTCCAGCACCGATGAGGGACAGGCGGGCAGGCGTACACATGCTGTTTGAAAATGCTAGAGTGCATCTTACGAATTCTAGGAAGCAAGCAGGCCCGAAACAGGGGAGAATCCGTGATTTCGAATCACGGATTCTC
>NZ_WKZK01000056.1:0-48642 GCF_009680135.1 Eubacterium sp. BIOML-A2 | reverse complement strand
ATTATGATGCTGTTCTTAAAAATTTTCTCTATAAGAAATTTTCAAGGGTTTGTTGTCTATTGTTTAATTATCAAGGTGCTTTGTTGTTTTTGCTGTCGTTCTTTGTCGTCAGCAGTAACCTTTATATAATACCATGTTCGTTGCCGTCTGTCAAGAACTTTTTTATTTTTCTTTTTGCTCTTCAGAACTCATTTCTTTCTGTTTCTTCAAGCGACAGCTTTAATATATTACCATACTGCCCTACTTTTTGTCAACAACTATTTTCAACTAATTTTCAACTTAAAAATGTCAACATTAAAATCGACATTTTTTCATGTTTTTATCGTTTTGCCATTTTGCACAATACGCAGCCTGTTTTATTGTGTATTTTCACTTTTAGGCAGCGCAGTACTAAGGCTGCCACTGCTGCCAGCCTCTCACGCTCCCTGTATCCGTTGTTATGCAAGCTGCTTTACCTCTTCCTTGAATAATTCCCCCGCTGAATGGTAGCCATGTATTTTGCGTGGGTATCCGTTTATCCAGTTCTCTATACTCTCTACCTCTTCCTCTGTCCTGTCGTCAAAATTTGTGCCTTTCGGTATCTTCCGGCGTATCATCTTATTTGTTACCTCATTCGTGCCACGTTCCCAGCTACTATAAGGGTGGCAGTAATATACCTTTGTCCGCTTTTCTCCCTCGTTGATAATAGAACGCTGTAAGCCCTCTGCGTCTGCAAACTCGCTGCCGTTGTCTACCGTGATTGTCTTAAATACCCGCTTAAACATATCAGCGCCCCATTTTCTTTCTAATCTATCCAGTGCCGCTACTACTGCCTCGTCTGTATGGTCTGGCAGTTTAAATATAATCTCGTTTCTGGTTTTCCGCTCTGTCAGTACCAGCAACGTATTTTTCGACTTTCCCCGCTTACCTAAAACGCTGTCCATTTCCCAGTTGCCAAACTCTTCCCGTGTATCTATCTCTTTCGGGCGTTTGTCTATACTCTCTCCTGCTGTCGCCCTTTTCTGTTGCCTCTGTACTTTCTTATAATTTCTCTTCTTATTCTTCTTTACTGGCAAATTCTTATTAGACAGCTTAAGGAAAATGCCCTTATCAATATAGCTGTATAAGGTCGTTACGCATACTGTTACGGAAAAGTCCCCCTCTTTCCCCTGTGCTTTCAATTCTCCCAGTACCGCAGCTGGGCTGTAATCTTCATTTACTATTTTATCCTCTATATAATTAGCGTATGCAATATCGTTTCCTATTTTAAGCTGTGTACCCCTTGCCTTTAAATTTTCCTCTGCTTTCATTTGTGCCTTGTTTGGGCTATAACTTAATGTTTCTGTATAGTCGCTATTTCTGTGCATATATTCCCCTCTCTTAAGCTCATTGTATATAGTGCTGCGGTGTACGCCCAGCTGTTCTGCTATCTCTATCACGCTATGCCCTGCTTTTTTCAATGCCTCAATACTTATACGGTCTGTCCATGTCAGCTGTCGGCTGCCTTTCTTATTCGCCATTTCTGCTACCTCTCTTTCGTTCCTGTTCTTTCCCCATATACGACGAAAAGCCGCAAACTCTTTTACAAGTCTGCGGCTTATGCCTTTACCTATTTACAACACTTTTTACAAGCGGTGTATTTCTTCTTTGCTTGGCTTAGCGGTATGCTCTTTGGGTTTTTCATTCCCGAACAGTTAGGCTTACTATGGTATTTTTTGTTGCTACGGTCTACATATACTGTAGTTTCTCCCGTATGCTGGCTTACGCTGGGCGTTGCGTCCTCGATTACGTCAAGCTCTATATTGCACCCGAACGTCTGTACCCCCCCCCCAGAAATTTCCAGTATTTCTGCGGTGTAGCGGGCTTTCGGGTACTTTCTCGCTAAGTCCCCCGCCAGCTCTGCCGATAGATTGCCTATTACCTTATCGCCCCACTTTACGTATGCGGCAGGCTCTCCGTTGTATGTATACTTTTCTACTGTAATATCTTCACTGCCGGACATTCTGCTTAAAATATCCTGCCTGTTTTCTCCGTCCTCATTATTGAACGTCACGCCTACTACTTTCGTTCTGATTGTATCTAAAACTCTACCACCAGATGCAGCGGCAGGCGCAGGCGTTCTGTTTTCGCTCTCTTTTCCTGCGCTTTTCTTTTTCAGTCCAAAATAGGTGCATACTGCCGCAACCACAATGCAGCCCACCCCACCTGTTATATTTCCAGACGGCAGCGCTGTTAAACCGCTTACTGCAAATAATGCAGCCGCTGCCACTAAAATTACCTTTTTCTTTGTCATAGTAAGCCCTCGCTTTCGTATCTACTTCAATTCTAAAATTTCATCAGCAGAGGCGTTAAGCTCTCTGCATATTTTCGCAAACATTTCTATTGTCGGTGCGTGCGCCCCATTCTCCCACCTGCTTATATCTTTCTGGTGGACTTGCAGGCGTTCCGCAAGTTCTGACTGTGAAACGCCCGCCGCTTTTCGTGCTTTCCTTATGTTCTCGCCTAAGTTCATGCCTTACCTCTCTTTTTCTTTGCTCTCAAAACGAAAGCAATAAGCAGCTTTACCAGTCCTACTACTACTAAAAATACTCCTAATTTCAAAAGCATACTCTTTACTCGGCTGTGGGTTTGTGATATATTTTTTATAGGTGGCGGGCTTATCGCCCGCCTGTCGGTTAGGGCTTTCGCCCTAACCTATGTACTTACCGATTATGATAAGTATTATGCCTATGATTAAGTCTATCAATGCGTTGATTGTCAGGTCTCGCCATTCGATAGGCTTTTTCTTTTGTTTCTTTTTCTTACCCATTGTGCCGTTTCTCCTTTCCAGTGGCTTTGCCTCTTATTTGTTCTTATCTCCTTTCCATGATTTTATTATATACCAACTTTGGTATATTGTCAACGCTTTTATGCAGAAAATCCTATAAAATTGTAAAAAAAATAGAGGGCAGACAGCAAACCGCCCGCCCTCAAAAACTTAAGCTAATCTTGTGGCATAATCTAAGCTAATCCAACCTGCGCCACTCTTCAAGCGTCCCCAGCCAGCGCTTGCGCCCTGTCCGGCTTTCACTTCCACAATGGTAAATACTCCCTTTCCTGTTTTTTCTCCCGTCTTTGCATAGTTTGTGCCTGCTCCCGTTCTGATATTAAGGTCTAAAATATCCACCTGTACGCTAAACGGAACGCCTGCGCTTGCCTGCTGCCCCGCTGCGGTATATACCGCCTTGCCGTTATCATCATATACAGTATAGCCCGCCTTACAAGCACTCTTTGCATTTTCCAGCGACGTAAACGCCCCCAGCTGGCTTGCTGCGTCCGTCCAGCTCTTGCGCACTCTGTAATACTTTGTACCGTTTCCTGCTGCATACTTTTTATAGTATCCCTCGCCGTACTCTGCACGCTTTTTCTTTACTGTTTCGCTCTGGTCTGCTGGCTTTTCATATCCAGTAAGAACGGCATCAGATGCAGCACGCACGCTGCCCGCCTTTTTCAGTGCGTCCATTACTGCTGTGTATCCCTGCAATTCTTCCCATAAAAAGCCCAGCTGCATATTAAGGTCTGCAATGGATACGCCCGCCTGTTTTGCATGATTAAGCAGCGCCTGCTTTCTGCTCCAATACGTCCACTGCGCCAGCCCATAGCCTGCACTGTCCTTTACAAAATTGCCATAACTGCCATTATCCACCGCCGCTGTATATTCTGCGTCCGTCTTACCCAGCTTATTGTTATAGGTGTTCTGTAAGTTGTTCGGCATAAGCCCGCTTTCAGCATACAGATTCCCCATAATACCAGCCACGGCATAAGCATTTAAGCCCTTGCCTGTAAGAAAATTCCAGATTATTTTTTCATTGCCGCCCTGCGGTGTTTCTGCCTGTCCGCTGATTTTACGCTTAAACTCGTCCCATGTGTGGGCGCTGGTGTTATATACATACGGGTTAGGGCAAATCTTGCCCGTTACGTCGTAATGTCTGATTACATGAGATGCAGGCACGCCGTATTTATTCATAAGGTAACGGGTAAGCTCTGCCGCTGCCTCTACTGTTGCGTTCTCAAAATACCAGTCTTTATCTGTTGCGCCCATGCTCTTTGTGTTTTTCTTCCTTACGCACATTTCAATACCGATACTATTAGCGTTCCGGCACTCTGCGTGCTTATAGCTCGACGCTCCGCAATGCCACGCTATATTAGCGTCCTCTACGCACTGCCATACCTCGCCGTTAAATCCTACAAAGTAATGCGCCGACGCATTTCTATTGCCGCCGCCATAATAGCGGCAGTTATCCTCTGCGCCGCCCAGTGCGCCTACGTAATGGATAACAATATACTTAATTCTGGAAATGCTGCCCTTGTTGAAATTGTACCCGCTTATCATTCTGTTAATTTTCATGTTTCCCGCCTTTCCGCATACAAAATAAGCGCCTGCGGTGTCCCGCAAGCGCTCTTTGCTGCTATGTCCTTATTATCCTTATCTTTCCTGTGTCCTGTGTTCCTCTACGCTGCCTGTGGTGCTGCCCCCGTCCAGTTCGTCTGTGTCCGGCAGCTCGTCCGTATACTTTGCCAAAAACTCCCGTACCTTTTCCCATACCTTTTTTACGGGCAACCCACATAATGCCATATTCTTAAAAATACTCACTACCTCATAGGCAATGTAAAGCAATGCGAAAAATTCAGCCACGCCCACGGTGTTAAGCCCTAAATATGTACGTGCCTGCTCCGGTATAAATCCGATTAAGTTAATCTTAATCAGTACGTCGATTGCCAGCATGAATACCAGAGAAATAAGCATACCTACTTTTCTGATAGCCCCGTCAATTCCTGCGCAGCTGTTAAATTTCTTTTCTTTGATTGCACGCAGCACGCCAAAAACCGTGTCGCACACAATCGCCAATACTACCAGCTGGATAATTTTGTTATGTGCCGCCGCCTCAATAAATTCTGTAATAGTCATGTTCATAAATCCTGCCTTTCTCTTAATTGCAAATTTTCTGCCCGCTCTTTCAGCTCTGCGCCGTCGTAGCCCGCTGTCTGCTCCCAGCTTTCCAGAGTGGCTATTAAATCAGCAATAAGCCTGCTTTGCTTTTCTATGGTTTCCTGTTGTTCCTGTACCACCCTTAATAAATTGCTACTCATGTACTCGCTCCTGCATTTTGCCGCTTAAGTAGCCTTTTCTATGGCTGCCTCTGCCAGCGTTTCTATTTTCTTTCGTAGGTTATAGCTGTCGGCGTGTCCTGCGTGTCCCGTCCAGCTCTGTATACTCTTTTGTAACTGTTCTTTTGTGATTTTCCCGCTCTCGCACTTCTTGATAGTACGCTTTATACGCTTTATGCTGTCCTTTCGTACTTTCCTGTGCGTCGCCCTGTGTTTGTAGCCTACAAAGTCTATACCGTTCTTTGCTGCCAGTATGGTAGTTTTCGGGTTAAACTCTAACTTAAGCTCTTTCCGTAAGAATTGCTCTATCCGTGCAAGCCAGCTGCGCAGCTGTTCCTTGTCTGGGCTTAATATTACAAAGTCGTCCATATAGCGTATGTACGCCTCTACGCCCAGCTCATGCTTAATAAACTGGTCTAATGCGTCCAGATAGATATTTGCAAATAACTGACTGGTAAGGTTTCCCACTGGTATCCCTACGCCGTCCGGCATATTGCCGTTGTGGTCTATTATCCTGTCCAGCAATGCCAGTACCCCAGCGTCTTTTATAACCTTACGTATTTCAGTCTTTAATACCGCATGGTCTATGCTCTGGAAATAGTGGTGTATATCTGCCTTGATAGCATAAAGTGGCTGGTCTGGGTGGTATTTGTTCCACTCATACAGCCACTCTTTTAGCGTATCAGATGCAGCGTGCATACCTTTACCTTTCCGGCAGGCGTAAGACTGCGATATAAACCGCTTATCAAATATAGGCTCTAACACGTTGTTTATGGCGTGCTGTACCACCCTGTCATAGAACGGCAGTGCCATTATCTGCCGCTCTTTCGGTTCGTACACCTTAAAGTAATGGTATTCGCTCGGCTCATAGGCAAGGTTTAGAATATCTTCCCTCACCTTGTCTAAATTTTCCTCTTTATCTTTCGTAAAAATCAGTACGTCTTTTCTGTGGCGCTTACACTTTCTGGCTTTGTTATATGCTTTCTGTACGTTTCCGTAGTCGCCCATAGCCTCTAAAAGCGTAATGTGCCGCCCGTCCTTATCGGTAATGTATCCTACTCTCTTCAAGTATTAAGCTCCTGCCTTTCGCCGTAGCTACTAACCAGCAGCCGTATTTTTTCTCTTTGCCTCACGGCGGGACAGCCGCTCTGACTATAGGATATTAAACACTCGGTCTTATCCCTTTCTAAGTCCTTGCCAGTATTCCGTAGAACTCTGTGCCTGTAATGTTCTCACTAAGTCACACGCCCCACGAGCGCCAATGTTCGTATTGACATTCCACGGGTAATTGTTGCAATTCACGGCACGAGCGCCGCAATTCGCCCCATTGTCCCAGTTGCCGCCCGCTATCAGCGCCGCCAGAGGCTGTAAGTAAGCAGCTGCCCCATATCCTGCTATTTTCTGGTCTTTACCTCTTCTATCATTTCGCCCAGCATAACGCCTATTTCTTTCAGCTTGCGGCAGCTCTCGCCGTAGTGCCGTGCGTTCATGGCGCTATATTCCAAATCATGCGCCAGCCGCAGCAATTCTTTACTTTCCTGCAATGCCGTATCTACCGTGTATAAGTGGCTTTTCGTCGCCGTCTTATCCCACTTTATAACCTCTTGCAGCATTTCAAGAATTGCGTTTCTGGTCGCCGTCTGTAAACTGAATTTTTCAAACTTTGGATACTTTGCAAGTAAAGGATAGATATATAGCAGAAAATCGTATATTTTCTGGTGTATAATATCTGTTTTTGTCTGTATGTCCATGCCTTACCCCCGTTTATCCGGCTGGGCTTTCGCCCGCCGTCTACAGAGAGTCACACGCCCCACGAGCGCCAAAGTACGTACTGACATTCCACGGGTAATTGCCGCAACTCACGGCACGAGCGCCGCAATCCGCCCCATCGCCCCAGCTGCCGCCCGCTATCAGCGCCGCCAGAGAATATGCGTAATACTGGTAAATGTTACCAACGTCGTAAGACTTCTCGCCTGTATTCAATGGGCTTTTCTTGTCCCAGCCCCACGCTACGCTTGCGTGGTAGTCTGCATTTGTTGCGTGTTCCGCTCTTGTAATAAGCTCGTCCAGCCATTCCCATACACGCCCCACGGCATCTACAACGCCCACGGAAGAAACGGCATTTACTACGCTGCCCGTTACGCCTCTGCCTGTATTGCTGGTGGCGCTCCATGCGTTTGTATTTGCGTTATCCAGTCCGGCAGGGCTGCCAAAAGCATAAGCGCAAAACTCCGCATAGTTCGGCAGGCGCTTACCGCTCTTTGCCAGACGTTCTACAAAGTTGTACCAGTTCATGCTTTCTGTACCCGTCATAGGTGCGCAGCCGTACTCTGATTTTAAGCCCTTTGCTCCGTCGTCAGAATTAAGGTAAATATCTACCCATGTGCCGCCGCCTAAATATACCATACCCTCTGGGCTGCATTTCGGGCGGTGTCCCAGTGTCCATACAGAACGTGGTACAATGCCGTTGCTTACTGCACTTTCCCAGCCAGTGCCAAAAATAACACTGCTGCCATTAAGCGGCTGTAAATTGCTGTCCACCTTGCGGCAGCGTCCATAATGAAAGCCGCCGATTTTACGGCTGTTTGTAGCGTTCCAGCCTGTCGGGTATGTAGAGTTAAGGGAAATTACGTATTTCTCGTCTGCGCTGTCAATTCTGCTGTCGCAGATATATACGTAATAGTCCTTACCTACCGCAAAAGCGCTGCCTGCGTCCAGATTAGCAGCCGTAAGAATGGTATTTGCTGTCTTGAAAATTCCAGCTCCACCCACGGCAATTACGCAGCCCTCTACTACGGTCAGCTCATTTGCTCCGCTGGCATAAATGTACTCGTTGCTCGGTGCTACAATATCGCTGATTGTAGCCATTTTATTTACATTCAAAAGCGCCCTTGCGTCTGTCTTTGTAACGTCGTCCACTAATAATCTACTCATACTGCTTTAATACTCCTTTCAGTGCTGCAATGTCGTCTGTTGTCATTCCTGCCACGGTGTCTGTGCGTTCCAGCGCAATTACCGTGCAGCCCGCTTTTACTGCTTTGGAAAGCGTGAGGGCTGTTCTGTCGTTTCCTGCCTCTCCTGCTGCCGCTGCCTCGTCAGTCTGGATATGTGTTACTCCCTGCACCGTGCCGGATACGCTGCCCGCTACAAACTTCATGCCTACTGCTGCCTCGTCGCAGTAATATACCGTAACCGCCTTTTTCTCTTCCTCTACAGCTGCTACGCCGCACTCAATATAGCGCTGGTTCTCTGCGCTCTCGATTTTTGCCAGCAAGTCTGCTGCTGCCAGTTCTCCGCTTGCTACCATAGCAAGGCAGTTGTAATAGTCCTCTTTTGTCTTTAATACCTTTGGAAACCCTTTCATAGTCTGCCGCCTTTCTAAAATGTATTTGCAAGATAGGAATTACCCACGTAGGTAGCCCCTAATACTGCCGTTTCTTCTGTTCTTTCGTAATGCTGGCTCATATATGCTGCACCCATGTAGCACAATCCCAGTACAGCGTCATGCTTATAGTCAATGCCCCAGCCGCTTTCTACCCTCTTAAGCCGCTCGTCCAGCGCTGCTATTGCCTCTTTGGTTTCTTTCGTGCCTGCCTCTGCCTGCTCTTTCACTTCCTGCATGGCTGCTGCCAGCTCTTCAATTTGCAGTTGCAGGCTGCCTGCTATGTCCCCGCCCAGCTTGTCCTTGATGCTCTCAAACCATGTGTTAAATTCGTTTTCAGCGTCCGACTGGAATAGCTTAATTTTTGCCATAAAGTCTGTATAGGCGCTTAAAAGCTCATTGTCCCAGTTATCAAGTGTACTTTCAAAACTGCTGTATCTTTCGTTAAACTGGCTCTCATACTGCGCAAATAAACCCTCTGTCTTGCTTACGTAGCTGTCATATACGCCCGCAATCTCTGTAAGGTACTTTTCCATACTCTGCTTATATGCGCTGAACTCGTCCAGCACGGCTGCGCTGTAGGTGTTGAAAAAGTCCGTAAACTGCTTTGTAAGCACGCTTGCGTCTATCTCTTCCACCGTTCCCGTCACAATGCCACAGACTGCGCTATTAAACCGCTGGTCTGTGATATTCTGCGTCTGTATCCTTGTTACGCCCTTGCCTACGTAAATATCTGCAAGTGCAAGCTCCCATATTTCCGTAGTGCGGGTTACTGCCGTTGCTGTCGGCTTTGCAGACGGTGTGCCTTTCAGCACCGCAATATACATATCTCTTTGCGGCAAATCCCAGCGAACTACTACCCTGTCCACCCTGTTAAGCGCTCCCTCTGCCGTATCCAGTGTTACGCTAAGCGTTGCAGGATTTCTAAAGGCGTAGCCGTTTATAAAGGCATAGCCTGCATTTACTCTTATTTCCATGCCGCTGTAAGCTACCACCTGTAGCCCGTCGCTCGGCTTTGGAAAAATGCCGTTTGCAATGAAAGTAGCAAAGTACCACGCCCAATCCTCGGCTTTATATACCCTGTCGTACTCTCCGTCTACTGCCACGGCATTAAACGGTAAGCTGTTTGCCATTTCTGCTACCTCACTTTCCTAATCTGGTCTACCAGCGTCGGCAGGCTGTCGCCAAAAGTCGCCTCTATGGTTTCCTCGCCTTTCTGGTATGTTTCTGTTACTTCTGTAATACGTGCATCTATCTGTATGCCCCACTTGGTTTCTTTGCAAGTAATACGGTCGCCTAAATCAAAATCAGCCTTAAATTTCAAGTTTGAATTTGTATTTATGGTACTTACAAAATTTATGTTCTTGCCGTAGTTTTCCAGCTCTGCGCTGCCTCTCGTTTTCAGCATTGCAATATAGGTATTCAGCGGTATTGTTACCTCTGTTTCCCCTTGCTGGTACTTTCTGGCAATGTCCGTAGCGTCGCAGAATACCTCTACCAAATCCAGCCCCGTTGCGCCCTCGCCGTCCACTGTGGTTACTGGCTGGCTGCCGTCGTCGTCAGCTGCTCCCTGCACATAAATAAAGTTGCCGCAGTTCTCTATACTGGCTGTATATTCCTGCTCATTGACATTATCAAAATCTCTTGAAAATATGCAGGGCGTGTTACCCTCGGTATTTGTGGCTGTAAGGTCATTGCCCTTATACAGATAAAAGCCAAACAGTCCCTCTCTTTCGTTAAGCAGAATGTCATAGCCCAGCTTTCCAGCCTGCGCCCTTGCCTTTACTTCCTGCCCCAGTTGTGCGTATACCTCGTTTGCATATTCAACCGCCACGCCGTCTATGGTTTCCTGCGCCAGAAATGTAAACAATGGAAAACGTCGCTTTGTTCCTGCTGCGCTGCCGCAGTTGTTTTTTACCATAAGGTTTATAAGGTACTGGTTTGTACCTGTTGCCACAATCTGCGGATAAATGCAGCGCTTATTAAGCCACCAGCTAAGCATATAGCCCTGTGCCTCTAACTGCTCTAAGCCGTTCTCGTCTTTGGTAATGTGTACGTAGGTTATCTGCGCTGCCCTGCGCCATACGCCGCCGTCAGCGGTCTTTACTTCCTTTTTCCCGTCGTGCTTGGTTATTAAATTGCCCTCTACCAGCAAACGGCTGTTATTGTCCGTAATCGGCGCAAGCAGGCTAAAAGTTCCTACGTCAAAATACTTTGTATGCCATAGTAGGCTTGCCAGCTCGTCTATAGCTCCCAGCGGCTGCACCGTCTTATCGAATACTCTAAGCTCCATACCGTCACACTCCTAAAAATTCCTTGCTGTAGAATATGGATACTTCCAGAGAATTTACCCCGCTGGCTGCATCATACCTAAACATATTGTCGCCTATGGCAAGCTGCATAAATGTACTGTCTACATCAATGTAGCGGAAATAGTCGGTTTCTACGCCGTCCCTTATCAGCTTAGCGCCCTTGCTGCCGTACTTCGTGTTAATCTCTATCACGTCGCCCGTTTTCATGGTGGCGTTAATCTGTATAAATTCCTCGGTATCCACATTAAGCAGTATCGGGTTTGAAACTGTCCCCAGTGCTGTAAACCTTATCCTCATTCCTGTTGATACGTCGCCCTCGTTGTAGCAGTCCACTATTACGCTTTCTGCCCGGTATCCGTATATCATGCTCTTTGTGCTGTCCTTTTCGATAACGCAAGGAAAATGCCACGCAGCCACCCAGCTTGCTATATCCTCTTTTGTTTCTTCCTCTTCCCGCCAGAACGGGTTAAGGCACTCTATTTGTAAATCAAACTCATAAAGTACCTCTTTCTTTAGTATCTTAGGCTCTCCATACGCCCTGCAATCAATCACACGCTTAAAGCCGCCATACTCATACACCAGCGTAGCGCTAAGCTCTGGGTTGAATATCTTAAGCATATGGCGGCGCAGTTCCAATGCCTGCGCCTTGTCCCGTGTGTTGATATGCCCCACTACGTCTATGTCCCTTGCCTCGATACGCTGCCCTACGTAAGTGTCGCCGTGCTGTCCCATACTGTTTGTGCTGTAAATGACGCTCGTAACGCCGGAAATACCCTCTACGTCTTTACTTATGTTGCAATGGTATACGCTGTCTACTCCCAGCTCTAACCGCTCGCCCCTTGAATTTATGTAAGTCAGTTTTTCATTTTCCATGTGTTACACCGTCCTTGCTATCATTCTGAACTGTCGGGCTGCCTCTTTCTGCTGCTTTGCGTAGTCCGTAGTATTCGCATAAATATACTGATTGACGACTACGCCGCCTGCTGCACTGCCGCCACCTCTCGGCTTTGGCTTTTTGTCGTCATAATCGTATGTAAACTCTTTGCCTACATTTACCTTTGCGCCTACGTCGAACTCCTGCGGTACGCTGTCCTCAATCATTTTCTTAACGCCGCCGATTTCATCAGAAAAGCCAACGCCGATACCCTGCGCCAGATATACGCCGATTTCGTCACGCATCAGCTTAGACGGGCTGTTAATTCCAAATAATCCCTTAAGGAAGTCGGTAACATTACCTACCCAGCCGCTTATTTTGTCCTTTATCCACTGCGTAGCTCCATGTATGCCGTTCCAGATGCCCTCTACCATGTTCTTACCGAACCCAGCGAACGTACTACCAATATCCTTAAATACGTCGGTTATGCCAGTAATTACATTTTTCATGCCCTCTACGGCTTTGTTCTTTACTTCTGTACCCCATGTAGCCACTTTGGAAATTGCGCCAGAAATGCTGTTGTATATCTTCTCTGGTATTTCCTTTACGATAGTAACAATGCCTGTTACCATTGTGTTCATTACCTCTTTGGCTTTCGTAAGCATATTTGTACCCCACGTAGCCACTTTGGTAACTGCTCCTACTATGCTGTTCCAGATTTTCTGCGGTACTTCTTTCACGATAGTAACAATGCCTGTTACCATTGTGTTCATTACCTCTTTGGCTTTCGTAAGCATATTTGTACCCCACGTAGCCACTTTGGTAACTGCTCCTACTATGCTGTTCCAGATTTTCTGCGGTACTTCTTTCACGATAGTAACAATGCCCGTTAGCATTGTGTTCATTACTTCTTTGGCTTTGGTCTGCATATTTGCACCCCATGTAGCCACTCTGGTAACTGCGCTTACTATACTGTTCCAGATTTTCTGCGGCAGCTCCTTAACAATATCTATAACTTTCGTTACAAAATCTGTTATAACCGTGTCGCCTTTTTCCTGCATATTTGCGCCCCACTCTGCTATTTTCTCAACGCCCGCAGCGATTGCCTGCGGTATCAGAGTAGGCAGCTCTTTTATCTTGTTTATGATTGTCGTTACCAGCTTGCCTGCTGCCGTCAAAATCTTAGGCAGCCCTGTAATTAGTCCTGTTACAATGGCTGCGATAATCTGCGGCATGGCTGCGATTAAAAGCGGTATTGCATCTATGATGCCGTCAATCAGCGCAACTATAATATCGCCCGCACTTTCGATAATAAGCGGTATGCCCTCAATCAGCGCATTTATGATAGCCGTTATGATTTCCGGCAGTGCCTCAATCAGTACGGGCAACGCTGCTACCAGCCCCTGTGCCAGCCCTGTAATAAGCTGTAAGGCTGCTGTAATCAGCAGCGGTATATTTTCTATCAGCATGGTTACAATATTCGTAACCACCGTTACGATTGTCGGCAGCAATGTAGGCAGCGCCTGTGCGATACCTTGCGCAAGGCTTATGAGTATCTGCATACCCGCCTCTAAAATCTGCGGCAGTAACTGTATCAGCATAGTTGCAATGCTGGTTACTACGTTTGTTATGGTCGGCAATAACGTAGGCAGCGCCGTTATAATGCCCTGCGCCAGTGCCTGCATAATAGAGGGTGCGCTTTCCAGCACTGCCCCCGCTATATTCGTTATCACTTCCAATATCTGCGGTATCATTTGTGAAATATTGCTGATTATTCCAGTAACGCCCTGCTTTATCTTCTCGCCTGCGTCGTCCTGTCCCGCCATAAGGTCGCTTAGTCCGTCCATAATCATTGTGATAGACGGCAGCATTTCGCCAGTGATACTGTTCTTTACGCCGCTAAACGTCCATTGCAAGCGGCTTAAGCTGTCCTCAAACGCTGCGCTTGCTGCTACTGCCTCGTCCGACATTATCATGCCGTATTCTTCTGTTTCGTCCATAAGCTGCTTAATTCCGTCTGCGCCAGAATTAAGCAACGGTAAAAGCTCGGCTGCACTTTTTCCAAAAATATCCTGTGCGGCTGCATTTCGCTGTGTTTCATCTTCCATGCCCGCCAGTGCGTCTATGCTCTCTAAAAGCACCTGCTCCGTGCTTTTTATACTTCCGTCTGTATTTTTCAGCGATACACCGATAGCCTCAAAACTCGCCCCTGCACCTTTCGCTCCCTCTGCTGTTTTCCCCAGCTCTGTAGTAATATTCTTAACGCCTTTGGTTAAGTCGCTTACGCTGCTGCCGCTCCTTTCGCAAGCATAGCTTAACTGCTGGTATAGGCTTGCGCTTATCTGCATTTTCTGGCTTTCCTTGTCTATCTGGTCGCCCGCAGATGCCGTATCACTCGCCATATCGTAAAGTGCCTTGCCTGCTGCTACGGCTGCCGTGCCGATTGCCGCCACCGCTGCTGCCGTTGCTGTCGCAACCTTTTTTACAACCTCTGTAAAGCCGCTGAATTTGCTTGTTGCCTCTTTCGCCTGTTTTCCGCTGTCCTCTACCTCGTTTCCCATTCCGTCTGCGGCTTTTTCTGCCTTGTCCAGCTCTGTAGTGGTCTTTCCTAACTCTGTTTCTGTATTCGCAAGGGCTGTTTTCTGGTAATTAAGCTGCGTTTCCAGCTTTTTACTCGCCTCGCTGTTCTCTCCTGTAGCCTCTTTGCACTTTGCAAGGGCTTTTTCCGTTTCCTCTACCTTTTTCTTTTGTTCGTCGTAAGTTTTGCGTAATACTTCCTGCTTGGCTTTCAGCGCCTCTGCACTGCTCGCATTGCTCTTATACTCTGCCGTTACAAGTTTCATTTCAGAGTTAAGCAGCTTAAGGGTGCTGTTAATCTCTTTGCAGGCTGCTTTATACTGTGCCTCGCCGTCAAAACTAAGTTTGGTTTTAATATTGTCTGTTTTATCAGCCATGATTTACAAGCCCCCTAACGCTATGTCTATGTCGTCCATACCCTCTGCTGCCTGTGCTGGTGCGCTGCTGCTTTCCTGTCCGAAAATGTGCGGGTTATACTCCTTGTGATAGCCGAATAGCTTAATAATCTGGTAAGGTGTCTTTTTCCACGCCTCGCTTTCCGTGTAATGCAGCATAGCCATTGCTATATAAAGCAGCCGTGCGGTGTCTATTCGTCCTGCACGGCTACTCTGTTTCCCTCTGCTGTTGTGTCTGCCTCTCCGTCTGCTGCCTCTTTCTCTTCCCCGCCGTTTGTGGAATATACAAAAGCAGAGAAAATAGCGTCTTTAATTTGCGGCAGATTGCCGATATGAATTAACTTACCTACCTGCTGCTCTGTAAGCGGTGTTTCTCCCTCTTCCATGCCCTCGTTGATAATGAGGGTAAGCAACCAGCGTAAATCTTTAATCATAGTCGGGTTACTCTGGTCAAAAGCCTTGTCCAGCTTGTCATATCCCCCAAATCTGTCCTGCATCTCGTCCAGTGCATTAAGGGAAAACAGTAAATAATAGGTTTTGCCGTTCAGTTCTACGGGCATGCGTCCGTCTTTAATTGCGCTCATGCTATAAATTAAGGCGCAGCCTGCGCTGCGCCTCTCTCCTTTCTCTTATATTGTCTGCATTGCCGCTCCCGGTTCGGGTACGGCTGTAAACCATGTCTTAGCCGCCTTGCTGTCCTCTGTTCCCACAAAGTCTGCTTTCCAGCGGTTATCTTTCTTTCTGGCTGTAAAATCTGCCTCAATATCCGGCGTATTAAACTTAATGCTCTCGCCCTTAGTTTCGTACTTTTCAGACGGCACTTTGAATTTTGCCTTAAGCAGCCATACGTAGCGGTATTTGCCGCCCGTTTTCTTTGCTCTGAACCCTACAGCAACATACGGCGGCTCGTCCTCTTTTCCAGCCCATACTACGCTGTTCTCGTCCACTTCCTGCCCCAGCAGCTCTGCCAGCACTTCCGGCGTAAGGTCTTTAATTCCCAACTTAAGCGTGCCGCTTGCAAACTCCGTGACGCTCTCGCTTAACGTATCGTCTGCATATAAACTGCCGTCTGCGGTCTTTACGGATAAATCGGCGGTCATAGCCTCTGCCATTTTCTTAGGCGTTCCGTAACTTTCTACGCCGTCTGCCTCTGTGCATACGGCATAATATAAATCTTTCAGTCCCAGTGTCATTGTTTAATCACTCCTCTTTCAAAATCTCGACTGTGATAGGCACTAACCAGTACCCCGTTTCTGTTTCGTAGCTTTCTGCATCTATGCTGTTGATATAAACGCCTGCTGCTTTCAATACCTCTTTTGTCTTATCAAGCTGCGCCTCAAAATCGCCCTTATGGAAAAGCGTAACTCTATACATTTCCCTGCGTTCTTTCTCTTCGTCGTCTGCATTTACCGCAGGCGTACCCAGCAGCCGCAAAAATGTATAGTATGCGTCCGGCTTATCCCGTCCAGTGTATACGCCCCTCTGGGCTGGCAGCCCTGCACTTTCTAAAATCTCCTGTATGCTCATTTGCCCGTTTCACTCTCCCATATACTGCGCTGCGCCTCTACTACCTTTTCGTGCGCCTTGGCGTTTGCAGTTGTCATATACGGGCGTGCCTGTTGGCTGCTTGTCCCGTATTCTGCCACAAAGCCGATTGTTGCATAGCGCACTTTGCTTTTATCGCCTTTCCTGTCGTTTCCATGCCCTGCCCGTCCCTGCGGGTATATCTCTACGTATTTCTCCGTATCGTCGCCCTTTACGTCCGTGGCTTTTATGGAATTGATAAAACCGCCCGTTTCGTTCAGTCCCATTGCCTGTGCCTCTGCTTTCTGTGCCTCTATCAGCACATCTGCGCCAGCCTTAAGCATTTTCGGTACTGCCTCAACCGTGGCGGTTTCTCTCCTGCCGAAAGCGTCTATAATATCTTCCAGCCCAACTGTATTAAATTCTCCCATGCTTACACCTCGTTTCTGTGGCGTAAATCTGTAAGCGTAAGCTCTATGGTGTCTGTCCCTGTGTCGTAGGTCTTAAGCACAAAATAGCGCCGCCCGTTTACTTCTACTACGTCCTCGCCGCCATAATCTGCCTTATGTACCTCGTACTTTGCCTCTACCAGCTTTCCTGTCTGCTGGCTCTTAAAATATTCACTGTACCCTACTGATTTTTTATTACAGAATACAGTGCGGGCGCTTTCTTCCGGCTTTACTGCAAAGCCGTTTTTATTTACCCTGTTTTCTCCGCTTACCTCGCTTATTAGCGTTATCTCGTCTATCCAGTCCATTTTTTACCACTCCTTTAGGTGTCCGTTTCGGACACATAGCCCAAATAGACGCTACCGCAATAACAGTTACCCAGATATGCAGCGTCGGTTTTATGCTCTAAAGCATCTATGCGCCCGTCCAGCGTTTCCATATTGTCGTAGACTTCTGAAAACGTATCATTTACAGCCTGCATATTGCTGTTTTCTCTGGCTGTTATCTCTGATACCAGCGCCTTTAAGCTGGCAAGGCTAAACCACCTCATACCAGCACCTCACTTACGCAAACATGGCTTTTACTTCCTGCTGCGTAATCTCTGTAAAGTCTGCCTCTGTAAGTGCAGTAAGTCCTTTGGTTACTGTAAATTTTCCTGTCTTGTTGTCATACGCAAGCCCCGTTACTACATTGCCTGCCCCCGTAGACGCTACGCTTAAGTCGTCCAGCTGGATAAGCCCCGCTACTGCTGCATTGATTGCCTTAGTAACGTCTGCGGTCTTGGCGTATGCTGTCAGCGCATTTGCAATGGCTGCCGTTACTTCTGTGGTCTTGGCATAGCTGCTTAAGTCTACTTTCCAGTCGCCTACCTTTTCCAGCTTTCCGTCAATTACCATGTACTCACTGTAAAGGTTTCCTGCCTCTCCGTCGGTATTCTTTACCATGTAGATTTTCTTTTCTGCACCGTCTGCCGCTACGTTAATATCTGCCGTACTGTCTACCATTACACGGCTTAAGTGGTCTGTTCCAGCAATCGCCGTGGAAATAGCGCTTGCTATCTCCGTTGCTGTCATTCCGTCTGTGATGCCGTAACCCGCAAGCGTGGTGGCTGCATTTGCCTTGCCGTTTATAAGTTTTTTCAAATCGTCTGCCAGATTTTCTACCGCTACCTTATCAAGCCCCCCCCAGCGCTCCTATGGCGCTTTTCTCTGCGTAGCGGTCTTTAATTTCCGCTACCAGATAAGACAGCGTATTATAAGTTACTCTTTTAATCGCCATTCTGTCTGTTTCTCCTATCCGAATAAGTTCTTGATATCTTCCTCGTTTACCTCGTCGTCTGTACTGTCCGGCGTTTCGCCGCCTGTGTATTCACTGGATAGGCTTAAATGAGTTTTCAAGCACTCGTAAGACTTCCAAAACTGCTCTGATTTATCAGAATAGCCAAACTCTGCCTTGCAGTATAAGGTAATTGCCCTAATAATCAGTGCGTCTGTTTCATCCAGTTTCTTTACGCCTACGTCCTGCAAATCCATTTTGCAGGCGGCTATACAGTCGTTTATTTCCTCTGTGATTTTCTCACTGGTGCTGCTTATACGCAGCGCCGCCCGCATCTTCTCGGTTAATGTTGTGGTATCTGCTGCCATAGCCTGCACCCTCTTTCTTACTCTGTCATTACTACTGCTACGCCTGCCTCTTCCAGAACTGCTGCACGCTCTCTGCTTACTGTGTAAATATCCCCCGTATCCTTAATCTGGTTTAATTCCTTGTCAAGAAAACGGCGCTTTGCTTTCACTTTTACCAGCCCTGCTGCTTTCTTTTCTTCCTCGGCTTTGGCTACTGCCTCTGCCGCTGCCTTTTCCTCTTCGGCTTTGGCTGCCGCCTCTGCCGCTGCCTTTTCCTCTTCGGCTTTGGCTGCTGCCTCTGCCGCTGCCTCGGCTGCTACTTTTTTATCCTCTTCCGTAAGCTCGCTGTCGTCTGGTATGTCTACCTCGACGGCTGCGCAGCGTGCAGCAATTTCTTTCTTTGTTCCCTCTGCATCTACGCCCAGCTGCTTTGCCAGTTCCTGCAAATCTGCTTTATTATAGCTTTCCAACTGCTTTACGTCTAAATGTCCTTTCATTGCCTGCCTCGCTTTCTTACACTGCTGTTACGCCCTTTTTAACTAAGATAATGCCCGCAGCGTCAGCTACTTTGCCGTCCACAACCATTAAGCACTTATTCTTAATCTTGTTGTTGTCGTGGTCTGTCCACTTCACTACCTGCATTTCCATGTTGGTATTGATAACGTAATCGGAGAAATTCATAAATACTGCGATTACGTCGCCCTCGTTTGCGTCGTCCCAGCTCGGTAAAACGTCGTCCTCTACTGTTTCTACGTTCTTACCCATGAAACGGTATGTTTCCTCTCCGTTTACGCCGTAGTTTGTGCGTCCGATAGGCTGCCCGTTCTTATCTTCCATACCGTCAATGCCAGTATCAAAAGTGGACTGGTTCATAACAAAACTGCCGTTTCTGTACGCCTTTTTCATTTTTCCTTTTACCTTGTGCCAGCCGTTCCAGCTTGCGTACTCTTCCGGTGTCAGAGTAATTACAGCTGTTACCCTGCTGTCTTTCAGAACGCCCAGCGGCTGCCCCTCGCCTGTACCGTTGAAAATAGCAATTTCAATAGCCTTTACCATTGCCTCTGTTGCCATAGGTACAAACAAATCAGTAAACATTTTCAGCGTTACTACATTCGCTAAAATGCTCTGGGAAATTTTGCACTCCAAACCGTAATAATTGAATGTTACGGAATTTTTAGCAGATGCTTTCTGGTCGTCGCTGCTCTTTTCCTCTGCAATCCAGTGCGCAGTAGGCTTTAAGTCTGCAATCGGAATGGAAACGCCGCCCTGTACGTTAATCTTGCGCACCTTTGCATAAATGCTGCCGTAGCTTTCCAGTTTCTGAATGATTTCATTCATAATAGTTGTCGGAATTACAGCGCCACTGTCTGCTGTGGTGGTGGTTTCAGCTGCTCTGTACTCTGCCGGAATAGCAACGCCTCTGCATACATAATTCATAAACGCTTTTCTGTATGCCATAGTGTCGTATTTGTCCTCTGGTTCTCCTGCTCCTGCGCCGCCTGCTCCCTTGAAATTTCTAAGCAGCGTGGTATCTGCTCCCGCTCCACCTGTCGGCTCTCCTGCTGCAATTCTTTCAAGCAGCTTTTTGCGTTTCTCTGCCGCTGCCAGTAAAGCGGTGCGCTCTTCCTGCAAGTCTGTTACCTCTGTTTCCAGTTTTGTAATTTCCTCGTCTGTAAGCTCTGCCGCTCTGGTGTTAAGCTCTTCTTTGATTTCGGCTAATCTTGCCTCAATTTCCTTTAATCTCATAGTCTGTGTTCTCCTTTTTTGTTTTTGGTTTTTATAAGCTCGCCTTAATCTTTAGTATTGCTGCCCGCCTCTTAAGCAACTCCTGCCGCTCTCGCTCGTAACTCCTACTCGCAAAAGCACGGGCGCTTATTTCAGTATCGTTATTTGCCGGAATGCTCACGGCTGATACATCATAAACCTTTTTGATTTTCAAAATTGTTCTTGTATGTGTTTCTCTGTCGTAACTTTCCTCTGCCACTGTAAACGCCCATGACATTTTAGTAATCATTCCTGCGCTTATGTCCTGATACAGCCCACGGGCTAAGTCTGTCCGGCTTAAGTCTGCTGCCACAAAAAGCCCCTTTACGTCCGGCTCTAAAATCAGCGTATTATTTGACTGTCTGGCAAATACTCTGCCTTCATGGTCGTACTGCATGATAACGTCGCTCATGTCTGCGCTGTCTAATGCGTGTGCGTCTATTCTTTCGTAAATCTTTGTGCCGTCCTCAAACTCATATAAAAGGTATGGCGCATTAAATGTAGTAGCGTAGCCCTCTACGTAGCACTCCGACTGTAAACGCTTTTCGCCGGAACTCTGCGCAGCCAGAGGCGCTACCAGCGTTCTATATTCCCGCTCTTTCTTAACTGGCATTATTTACACCCTCTTTCTCTTCCTGTCCGTTCTGCGGCTCTTCTCCTGCTGCTGGTTCTGTCTGCTGCGGTACTTGCTGTATGATAACTGACTGCTCACTTCCTTTGTGCAGCTCGCTTACCTCTGTATATTCCTTTCGGATATAATACTTTTCCCCGTCCTCAACGTGTGCCATGTTCCATATATCCATTACGCCGTTTCTGTTCAGTAGCGCACGGTCGAAAAGCTGTGTACTTACGCTTAACTTTGTGGCGTTGCTGGCGTATTGTAGGCGGTTTGCAGAAAAGAAAATAGCATTGCCGCAGGCTCTTTCTCTCTCTGTAAAGCTCATATTTGTCATAACAAGCGATAGCTGTATTGCAAACGGTTCTATTTTCCCCTCGTAGTAAGCGTTCCACGTATTTTCATCAAATTTATTTTGCAGAATATCCATATTTGTACCAAAATGCGTACATACATTTTCCTGTATGTGCTGCATCTGCAATGCGTTTGGTGTATATGGTTTGCTTTCTACCTGTTTCAGCTCACTAAACTTGTTATCATAAATAATCATGCCGCTATCGTTGTCGGCGCTTAAGTTATCCTCTGTAAAGCGTTTCCGCTCTTTCTTTATATCCTCTGGTTTCAGCATATTTGCCACCTTTGCCAGAAAACGGATATTTGCAGAATTTTTTACAGCGTTTATAATTCCCTCATTCTGCGTATGTATCAGCTGCATAGTTGGTGCAAGCGTGCTGTTGTCCTCTCCGAAAAGGTCGTCTTTATATTCAAAGTCTGTCATAATGCCTACACGCTCAAACTCAATAGCTCCATAGCTGCCATTTGCAAACAGATACCGTAAATATAACTGCCCCTCACTCTCTACCACCTCGCAGCGTTCAGCCCGCAGCGGATACCAGCCACACAAGCGCCCGTATTCATCCTCGATAGGTATAATAAAAGCGGTGTGTTCCACCGCTACATACGTTGCCAGACGCTTTATAAATTTTGTTGTATCCATGAAGTAGTTGGGTTTATGCTGCAATGTCTTTTCCAGCGACTTAAGGGCGCTGCCCTCTATCTCCGGCTTTAGCTTGCTGCAATGTGTGGCAAAATTATTTATAGCCGTTCTGGTTAAATCCATTTCATACACGCCGCCGCTAAAGCTGGTAAACGTCGGGCTGTATCCGTTCAGCATTTTGAAATAATTACCTATGGCTTTTAATTCTTTGCCATGAAAAAGATAGTCTAAAAATTTCATGCCGTTTACACTCCTTTCTATGCGGCATTTTTAAGCAGCTCGCCGCACTCTTCCCAGTATTTCTGCCGCACGGTCATTGCATCTATGACAGATACAAAGCCGTCGATATGCGCCCGCTGCTCGATTTTTATAGGTCTGAATTTTCTTGTTTCCATGTTGTGCTTAAGCGCAACATTTAAGAAATGTGTCTTTAGTAAATTGTTGTCGGCAATCTTAAAATCGCCGTCTTTTATGATGCCCTCAAACTCCCGTATAACTGGTGTAAGGTTTTCGCCTTGGTAAACGTCGTCCATGTGAAAACCATAATTTGCCATATCGGTAATAAGGTACTGGGCGCTGTATCTGTCGTAGCCGATTTTCAGAGGTCGTATACCGTAATCTTCCAGCAGCATAGTAAACCAGCCGTAAACGTCGTGGTAGTCTACGTAATTCTCGCCGCTTAAGGTTATCAGTCCCTTTCTTACAAATATGTCATACGGCACGCCGTCTGTAGCCTGTAGGTATTCCAGCCTGCCCCGTGGCATAAAGAACTGTGTAAACGCATATAGCGTGCCGTCTTTCTGAATAACCACGCTTGCTGCTGTTAGGTCTGTTGTCTGGCTTAAGTCGATACCGCCCACTGCGTAGCAGTCCCTAAAGTCTTCTAAGGTCTTTTCTACTCCGGCGTTCTCTACTGTCTGATATTCCAGCCATGCAATAGAGCTGTTCTGCTTGATATTGCAATACTTTGTAAGGAACTCTGCTTTTTTACTTAAGCTGCCCTCTGCTACGGCTATCTCGTCCATAAAGAAACTTTCTTTTACGGATACACCCATGTTAGGGTTAGCCTTTTTCAGTTCGTCTATGTCGTTCCACTTCTCCACATCATCAATCATGTAAAGGAATGGTAATAGCCTGCGCTCTTTGCTGTTTCCTTTCAAGAAACTTGTGCTACGTTTCATTAGTTCATCATAAATACTGTCGTTGATATATCCGGCAGTGCTTATGCTCAATATCATAGGTTGAGTACGTGCGCCTAAAGCGGATTTCATAACCTCATACTGTTTTAGTCCAGCGTCCCCGCTCCATGCTGCCATTTCATCACATACCACAAGCTGTGGGTTAAATCCGTCTGACTTCTTGGCATTAAAAGCAATCGGTTTTATTACCGTGTTGCTCTCCGCAATATAAATATCGCTGCGCCGTTTCTTTGCCAGCTCCGCTAACTCGTCCTCTGCCTGTACCATTTGATAAAATCCGTCGTACACCAGCGCCGCTTGGTCTAATTTCGGTGCTAAGCAGTATATTTCTTGTCCATACTCCGGCTCTAAGTACGCCATATATGCAATAATCGCAGATGCAAATAAACTTTTTCCGTTTTTTCTGCCAATTACAATAAAAATTTCACGGAAAATACGTATTTTTTCTGCGTCTTGTATGCCAAAAATAACAGAAACTATGGCTTTCTGCCATAGCTCCAACTTGATTAAATCATTACGTCCCTTGCTGTGGTGGCAAAAGTTCTCTATGAACCGTATAGCCTTATTCGCAGCCTTTGCATTAAAAAAATACTCCTGCTTTTGCAGCCCGTTTATAATGATTTCGTATATTTTCTTTATCCATTTTCCCGCTATGATTTCGCCGCTTGTAATCTTTGCGTGGTACTCATAGATATAATTTCGATAAGGCGGCAATATTGCTTACTCTTCCCGCAAAGCCGCCAGCCTGCTTGTCTTTCGTTTCGCAGCTGGTACTAATTCTGTAAGCTGCTTAATCACTGCTGCATAGTTCTTACTAAGCGCTATGTAGGTTTCTGCCTCTGGGCTTTTCTTTGTTCCCCACTGGTTCTGCCCGTTCTGGTACTCACTCGTCCAGCCGTCTTTTTCAAGTTTCGCCTGCAAGTCGTCCAGCTCAACGCTCATAAATGCAGCCTTTTCTATCAGCGGCGTTACTAATTTTCTTTTGTTTTCGTCTAAGTCCTTGAAAATTCCCTTAAGTCTGGTCTTTTCGGTCTTTATCCTCTGTTCTTTGGTTTTCTCTTTCTTTGTTGCCATTCCTTTACCCCGCTTTCCATTCCTGCGCCGCACCACACCCCCTACACCACCCGTGCGCACGCCCGTAGGGTAATTTTAGGGTATCCCCCTCGGTATTCGCCCCCTTTAATTATTTTTCTGATATGGGGGGAGTATGCCGCCGTTCTCGTCGAACCGATACCGCTTATGCCTCTCCTGTTTGTGGTGTTCCTTGTTGTGGCAGTCTTGGCACAACGCCTCTAAGTTATCCCAGCACAACGTAACGCTTATGTCGTTTATGTTCTCTCTGTTAAGCCAGCGCTTATGATGCACTATCTTTGCGGGCTGCCCGCAGCGTTCACAAATATAATCTTGTGACATTAAATAAGCGGCTCTGGTTTGTTCCCACGCCGCCGATAAATAAAAACTCTTAGCCCATGCTTTCATACTGTCCCCTCTCTTTCTTCATTCCCCAGCGCCCTAAGTTTCATGCGCTGGGTGGAGGCTAAAGAATGAATAGAAAAAGAGTAGGCAACTGCTGCCGCACATGGCTTAAGCTATCGCCTACTCATTTCATGCTACCATTGTATCTCTTTTGTTTTCCCATGTAAACACCACGTTTTTACCACGATATTACCCGCTGCTGTACTGTTATCATTTCTCTTACTGGCACGCCTGCTGTTCTTAGCTGCTCGTATATGCTCCTTATCTCATGCCTAAACCAGCCTACATACTGCATGGGTACTGGCTGATATTGCCGCTCCATAAATGGGTTATCTGCATACGCTGCCACTTGTGAAAACTCATACAGCAGCAGTGGCTTACTCTGGTCTAACAATAGCCGCAATATATATGCTGTCGTTCTTCCGTGCAGTCGTCCCTCTGGCGGCTGCCATATCCCAGTTATTATATATAACCTCTGCCACTCGTAAAGCTCAAATCCTAACGCCTGCTCTATATGCTTTATCAGCCTGTCTGCCGCCTGCTGTTCCCTCGCTGTTTCCCGCTTTCTTTTTATCCATGCCTTTATTTTTTCAAACACTTACTTTACCCTCTCTTCATCAATGCCCCACAATAATACTGACAGCTCATTTATGATACCCGTTACCCAGCGCCTCGGTGTATTCTTTCCTGTGTCCAGCTGCTCTGCAATTTCCGCATAGTCCATACCCTGCATGAAATACATTTCAAAAGCCTTGTACTCTACGCCTCTGCCTGCTGCCTCTCTGCGGCGCTCTATCTCTTCTACCGCTTTGTCTATATGCGCTGTCATTATCAATGTCTTAAAGCGTGTGCGTCTGATACTCTCTAAGTATGTACGCTGCTGCTCGTCCGTCATGCCCTTAAGCTCTAACTGCTGCCCGTCGCTTATGGCGTTCTCGATATGGAAAACTGCATCACGGTAACATTTCATAAGCGTAAAAGTGTTGTGGTATTTCTCTTTCTTCTGCTCCTGCTTTTCCTGTCTTTTCAGTTCCGTTATTGCAGCCTTTGCCTGTTTCTGCATCAGCTCCGTCAATTCGCTTTCGTGCAGCTGTACCCAGCTTTCAGCCTCTGGCGGCATTTCTGCCCCTACCGCCGCTGTTGTCTTTGCTTCTTCCTGCTCCATGTTCTGTACCTCGCTTTCTGTTAATTAAACGGCAGCTCTTCGTCTGCTCCCTCTGGTATGTTCATAAACCCGTCGCTCTCCGGCAGCTGTTGCCCTCTCGCCTCTGCCTCTGCTTTACTCTCTCCAAAACCTACGCTATTTGCCACAACCTCTGTGTAATATACCTTGCTGCCCGTGCGCTGGCTCTCGTAGCTGCCTGTTTTAATCTTGCCCGTAACCTCTGCCCTGCTGCCTTTACTTAACCATTTCTGCGCCCATTCCGCAGTACGCCCGAAACACTTAATATTTATAAAATCTGTGTCTTTCCCGTCGTCTACCGCAAGCGTAAAGCGGGTAATAGCTGTGCTATTGTCCTGCCCGCCATATCTAAGCTCTGGCTCTCTTGTAAGCCGCCCTGTAAGTGATACATTATTCATTCTCTCTGCCCCTCTCTTCCAGCTTGTCCAGCTTTGAAAATATCGCCAGCAATTCCAGCGCAATTATTCCCAGTAATATACTTGTCATTTTCTACCGCCTCGCTTTCTTCTCTCAATCCTGCCGCCACATTGCTAAACGCCGCCGCTACGCTCTCGCAGAATGTCGCCAGCACTGGCTTTATGCTCTTTACCCAGCTGTTAATAGCTGCCGTCAATGTTTCTGCTGCTGTTGGCAAGGTTTTATTTATCTGTCTTGCCATTTTTCTTGCAAGCCTGCGCTGTTTTCGCTTGTCCAGCTCTAACGGCGGGTTTACTCCGTGCTTTTTCTTATAGTTCTTTTTCCACTGTCTGTATTTCACTACTTACGCCCCTTTCTCCATATCGCATACGGCAGCACCCATACTGGCGCTGTTATTATCAACGCCAGTTTGACTACGCATATCAGGCAATATACCGCCCCGTCTACTGCTGCCTGTCCCAATTCTTCCAGCGCATCTACTACGCCGTCCATAAACTCAAACATTTACCGCCCCGCTTTCTGTGTCCGTTTCGGACACCTTACCCGTATAGTCTGTTACTCTGATACCCAGAATGCAGTAGCCCTCTGTAAGCCCTGTATAATCTTCCAGCATATAAATAATATCTGCATTAATCGTGCGCCCTGTGTGCTTACCGTCCTTAAATTCCAGCATTTTAAGGCTGTCGCCCTGTTTGTAGCCTCTGTCATTTTTCCGCAGCTCAAAGCTCTTTTTCCCGCTTACTACGTCCTCGTAATAAGATGCCACTATTTTTACCTCATGCTGTTTATGCTCTGTGTTTCCCTCGCTTGGCAGATGCTCCATTTTTTCTGCGTCTGCCCGCTCCTGTAATTTCTTCTTTGTCTGGCGGTCTATAGCGTCCTGCTCTTCGCTGTACCGCTGTTCGTCCGTCTTTTCAGCCTCTGCCTTGTTTATGTACTGGTCGCATTTCTGGCACGTTCCCGTTTTTACGTTGCAGTCCTTGTATTTCTGGCAAGAATAGCACAAAGACGTTATGCTTTCTGGGTGCGGTGTTTCGTAATCGTCCCCCGCCTTTTTCTCTGCTACCTTTTCCGCTATTTCCTTTGCCCTCACATTTTCGCCCGCTGCTGCTTTTTCCGCTATTTCTTTCTGCTCGTCCTCGTCCAGCTTGGCTGCCTCGTATGCAGCAGTGATACCTAAATTGCCCTCTTTCAGCTGCTCTTTAATCTCCGGCGTTGCGTTGTTGTTGATTGCGTCCATTCTGGCTACGTTTGTGCTGCTCTCGTTTATCATAGCTGCTACTAAATCACGCATTTTGCCCTGTATCTCTAAGCCGTCCTCTTCCTTGGCTCTGATAAGCGCCGCTTTGGTACGCTCTACTAATCTGGTTTTTTCATAGGCTGTAAGCTCCTGCGTATATCCGTTGCCAGCCAATAAGCGCAGCTCATACATTGCCTCACTCATGTCCATAAAGCGGTAAAGCACTTTCTCATACTCCTTATGCCCCCGCTCTAAGTTTAAAATATTTGCCGCATTACGTCTGTGTCCGTCGATTATACGGTATTCCCCGTTTACTCTCGCCAATACTGTAGGCTGCTCCTGTCCTACGTGTAAAAAGCTGTCTGCCAGCTCTTCTATGTTCTCTAATTTCTGGTGTGTATTCTCCTGCGCTGCTTTTACCTCGTAAGGGCTTAAATAGATTTCTTTGTATCCCTCTGTCTGCGCCTGATGCCCTGCTGCTTTCGTCTTTGCGTTCAGAATGTCGTTAATACCAAACTTTGCCATATTCTCTACCTCTCTTTCTCAATCCTTTGTTTTTTCTTACACTGTCCCATTACTCCGTTACACATTTCGCACGTTCTCCAATGCTCGCAAGCGTCGCTTTGCGGGCATTTCTGCCCTGCAAATTTGCTGCCCCAGTTCCAGCACTCCGTACCGCCAGTCCTGCGGCAATGCCAGTAAGCGCATAATCTCTCTTTATGTGCCACGCTTGCTACCTCGCTTTCCCTGTATACGCTGTTACAAATTTCTTGTACCCCTGCGCCGCTCCGCAGCATGGGCTATACTCATAAATTGGCTTACGCATGAAAGTATTTTCTGCTACTTTCTTGGAATACCGAATAATACCCAAAATATTAAAATCTGTCTTTTGTTCCAGCCACTCTACGCCTGCTGCCTCGCCGTCTGTGTTCTGGTATGACGTAATCAACACGCCTGCCAGCTTTAATGCTGGGTTAAACGCCTTTGCGTCCTCTATCTGCTCTGTCACAATGTCCAGCCCCTCTAAAGCGTCCTCGTCCACTTTTACGGGTACTATTACCTCGTCCGTGATTGCCAGCGCATTTATGACATTAAGCCCAATATCCGGCGGGTTATCAATGATACAGTAATCATAAAAGCCGCCCATAATGTCTGCAAATCTCTTATAGCGTTCTGTCTGGTTCTCGCTGTCCTCTTTTGTCAAATTCCACGTAGCCCCAAAAAGTGACATATTCGACGTAACAATATCTATGCAGCACTGCTGCCCTACGTAATCTGTATTCTGTATCAGCTCTGTTGCTCCCTGCCAGTCCCCAGCCAACAACCTTGTAACTGGTGCTACGTTTTCTGCGTCATATCTGCTGTACGCCTTGCTTAAATTTCCCTGCTTGTCGTTGTCAATCAGCAACACCCTATAGCCTCGCCTGTAAAGCTCATACGCCATGTTTGCCGCTGTAAAGGTCTTGGCTACGCCACCCTTTAAATTCAAAATGCTTATTGTTTTCATTCTTTGCCTCTCTTTCCTGCGTCGCCTCTAACGCATGGTTACTGTTTCCTGCTCTTTTGTAAGCTCGTCTGAATGTAATAAATACTGCTCTATCAGCTGCGCTGCTGGCTGCCAACCATAGCAGACGGCGGTATAATAACCCTGCTGCCGCAGATACTCTAACCACTCTTTCTGTTTCTTTGTCGTCGTGTTCTTGCCTGCCTTAAGCTCTATGTAAAGCCCGTGATACCCAGCCCTTGCAGCTGGTAACATAATATCCGGCACGCCAGCCTTTACGCCCTGCCTCTTAAGCGCCACTGCTGTTGCCGCATCACGTTTGCCGCCGTTTGGCACATGATACATATATTGCAGCTCCGGCATAAGCCCTGTTCTGTATGCAGCCCAGTTAAATAATGCCTCTTGATGCCCGCTTTCGTCGTCCAGTCTAAAGTTTCTCATTTTCTCGCCTCGCTTTCTGCTTAAATTCTACATACTGGCAAATTCTGAAAAGCAGCCCGTCCTTATGCGGCTTGCTGTTCTCTATCGCCAAAAGCGTTATTGTTTCCTCGCTTTGTAGTCCTGCATTTCCCAGTACGTCCCAGCGGCATATATCGTAATATCTGCACCGTAGGCAGCAGCGCTTACAGTCCTTGCCTTTCTGGAATAACCAGTATTTAATTTTTTCTATCATGTTTTCTGCCCTTTCTGCTGCCGTTGTCTTTCCAGCTCTCCTGCTGTTCAAAAATAGCCGCCGCAATTCTAAGCGCCAGATACGCTGCCACAATCAGCGCCAGCAGTCCGGCTATTATCAACACTGCTGCAATGGCAATGCCCTTGATTATCTGCATTTCAGCCCCCCCTATCCGTTATTTTTACTAAGGTGTATCTTAAATACCCATAGCCGTAATACTCTGGACTATGTACGCCCATGCTCACGCTGTTCTTATCCACGTAATAGCCCTTTATTGCCTTTGGCTCTTTCTTGAAATACTCACGGTCTGAAATTATGTGATACTCTGGCTCTGGTCTTACCAAATTCTTGCTGCAATTCCAGCGCTTGCCCTGTAATGCTCCGTCAGTACCCTTTTTATGCGTTCCTGTGTATTTAATTAAATAGTTTGCCAGCTCTGCATAGTTTCCGCTGTCGTCCAGAGGGAATACCTTAACCCTGTTATGCCCCTCGTATGCCTTATACCAGCAGCGCTGTAAAATCTCTGTGTCAATTTTATTTACTACAAGGTGGTGATGCCTCGCACCTTTCTTGCCTATCTCCATAACGTGTATGTATTTGAACTCTAACCCTGCTTTTCTGTACTCCTTTCTGCACTCCCTCAAAAATACGTCTATGTCCTGCCGCATCTGCTCCGGCGTTCTGTCTGGCTGCCCTTTCCTGCGGATATAATCAAGCACTAAATGGTAGTCCCCATAGCCATAGTTCGCATTTATGAGTATCCTTAACTTTCTCTCTGCCTGTCTGGTGTTTACTTTCTCCTGCTCTTCTTTTGTTGGCTTTACCTTATCCCCTCTGCTGATACCTTTCTTTTTGTATCTGCTGGTAAAGTACCTCTCTATCTCTATCGTATTCCCCGCTTTTGTTACCCTCTCTACGTATGGCATATATCTACCTCTCTGTCGGTTCGTTAATACTTTTATCAAGTGTTAAAACGGGCTGCCCGCCCGTTAATTTTCTTGACTTTGCGCCATACATAGCTTATAATTTTTATAGTATTTCAAAGCTGTATAGCTTAGCGCCTATGGTGTTTCCCCACCGTAGGCGCTTTTATTTTTTTCATGTTTCCTGCCGCTCTCCTATGCGGCTTAAGGCATACTCATAAGCCCGTCTGTACGGCTCTCTGCAATCGTAGCCCGTGCAGCTGTATAATTTGCTGCCCCTGCAAAACTCGCAGCTATGCAACTTTGCGTAATCGCTCGCCGCCCGCTCCTTCCGCTTTTCCTCGTATTCCAGATGCCGCTTAATCTGGTTTGCATCTATAACCGCAATTCCCAGCATATTTGCTGTATGTATTTCTCTGTCCATTCCCTCTGTTATGCCGTATTTCACGCCAGCAATAACAAAATCGCAGCTTTTCAACAACGTAAGCCCCGCAGCCATACCTCTTGCCCGCTCTTCCGGCTTTTTATCGTCCATGCACTGCGTCATATATAAATGCGGCGTAATGGGTGCTAAGCCCGCCTCTAACGCCTGCCGTGTCAGCTGCTGCGCATAATCTATGTTTCTGTCCAGCTCTGCGCCGTCTTTCGCCCTGTATGGGCTGCATATATAAACCTTTCTCATGCCTTTTTACCCGCTTTCTGTTGTGCCTCTGCCCGTGCCTGTTCATTTCCTGCCAGATATGCTGCTAAGCACATCAGCTCGTCTGCTCCCTTTTGGTCTATAAAATTACAATCAACGCAACATTTACAATACCCCGTAATCTGTAAATATCTGTCGTATACTTCCTGCGGTGTCTGGCACTGCTTTAAGCTGTCCACCATGCCTGCAAGCTGCTGTATTGCCTTTATGCCTGCCTCGCCGCCCTTTCCGTGTATCCCTACTGTAATCTGTCGCATTTTTGTTGCGCCGTCTGCTCCTAAAATTGTTTTACTCTTCATTCTGTACCTCGCTTTCTTCCTTAAACCCAGCCAAAAGCATAGTCATTGCATCTATCGCCGTATCAAAATGTTTTCCCAGCTCTGCTGCGTCAATAAGCCCCTGCTTTGTGTTTCTTCCATTCCCTTTCATTACTTGCGTTTGCAAAATAGGTTTTAACTGGCTAAGCCCAGCTATGCTGTTCTCTAACTCTTCCTCACTCACGCAGATTTTTACATAGCCCTTACCAATGCGTTCAACGCTCATTTTCTGCCTCTTCCTTTCTTCTAATCAGCCGTACCGATACCTCATAAGCTGTACGCTGTTCTCTTTCTCCTGTGGCTGCGTCAAGCACCTTTTCATACTGGCGGCTCTGATACCGCCCCAGCAGCTCTACAGTATCGCCCTGCTGCCACTGCGCCGCCTCGTCTGCCTGTTCCTGCCAGCAGATGCACGGTAAATAGCAGCTGCCGCCTGTAAGCTCATTTCTTACCCTTACCGTAATATCAGTAATGCGCTTGCCTCTCGGCGTTTCTCTGTGTGTTGGCGTATTTGCTATAATGCCTCTTACTGCTACCTCGTCCTGCTCTACTGCCTTTTCTGATACCGCCACAAAATCTGCCAGAATATATACCAGCAGTCTACCGCTCTGGAAGTCCTTAAGCGTCTGCACCTTGCCCGTCAGTAAAAGCCTGCTGCCCTCTACAAATTCCTGCATAACGTCAAACTCTATGCCGCTGCAAGCTCTGTATGGTACGTCCTCTGCAAATACTACCGTTACCTCGTCCGGCACGCCGCTTGGTCTTACCGTTTCTACCTTTGCCATATAACCACAAAACGGCAGCCCGCATAGCTGCTTAATTTCCTTAATCTGTGTAAGCGTTCCTACCAGTCCCGCTGCATTTTCCTTGATACCGCCACCTGTAAGCTCGTCCATGATTGCAGTATCTAAATCCCGTAAAAAATCCGGCTTTTTCTTTGTCATACTTCCTGCCCTTTCCTTTCCTGTATGTATATGGTGTAGTAAAGTGACATCTGCAAATCACTAAACTTATACTGTGCTGTCTGGTCTGGCTCTAATGGTTTCATAAGCCCCAGCTCTTTCCAGCGTCTGTGCGTTATCTCCGGCACTGCTCTAAACTTCTTTACCTCATGCTCGCTGTATTTTCGGTATTCCTCGCTTATCTCGTGGTCTGCAAACGGTTTGAACGCTGCCAGATACCCTACGTAAACCTCTGCTTTGCCCTCAATAATGCGCAGGCGGTCTGAACTCTCCAGCGTGCCTATAAATTCTTTTACTGTCACTGTCTGCCTCTCCTACTTCTCCGGCATTTCGTACAGCCTCGGTATTACTGCTGCAAACGGCTGTACGTCCATGCCGCCCCTTATTACGGCTGCACCGCCAGCCGTAAACAGATAGCTTACGCACGCTTTCTGTATCTCGTCCAAAACCTCTAAGCAGCGCTCTTTTGTTGCATACTCTCCGATTTCCTCTAAGCACCCGTCACTTATGCAAATTACGTGGCGCTTTTTGTCTGCCTCTGCGCCGCCTCTCTTTTTCTTTACGTCCTCATACTCTCCGTACTCTACGCAGGCGTAATTACCGCCCAGTCTATACAGCTTTTCTTTATTCTGGCTGCGTATGTATACCTCACTCATTGCCTGCCTCGCTTTCGTCCTTATGCTCTTGGTAGCCCTCTAAGTAGCCTATTGTCTCTACATCAATGTCCTTGCCGTTCTTACCGTCGTTGTTTATCCGAATTTTTCCGTAGTAGGAATAAATACAGCAGCCGTCATAGTCGTATACTCTTATACTGCCCTCTGTGGCTGCCTCTGGCGTTTCAATAACCAGCGGCTCTGCCTGCTGCATCTGCGCTGCTACCTGTTCGTCCGTCACTGGCTCGCTGTTCTTTCCTCTGCACCAGATAACCCACATAAACAAAATGATTGCCAGCACGCCTGCTGCTATAATGGCTGCGCACTGTATCAGTTTCTTAACTGTCTGTCGTTTCTGTTTCCTCATAGTTTCAGCCTTTCTTTTTCCTCGTCCCAGTCAAAACTTGTGTAGGCTATGCAACGCTTGCAGCGTTCTATAGGCTCGTCGTCCCCGTCGTGTGAAAATCCCAGACAAGCGCCGCCGTCCATTCCGGCTGCGCCCCATTTTTTCTGCAAACTGCATTTTTTTATACGCTGCTTTATCCGGCACTCTTTGCATATAACCTTTTGTCCAGCTGTGCAGCCCTTACACCTTGCATGGTACTTAGCCCACTCTCTGCTTACTCCTGTTTTCTCGCTTTCCCAGCCAATTACCCACTTGCCGCATACGTCGCAATACACCTGTGTAGTTACCGTCCTTGTTATACCCATGTCTGCCCCTTTTCTGCCTCAAAATAGTAGTTGTCTACTATCAGCATTTTTTTACTGAAAATGCACATAAGCCCCAGCGGTACGGTAATAACCGCTATTGTTATATCTCTCTCTGTCGCCCATACTGCCAGCACGGTAACTGCCAGCATTGCAAGCCCGTAGGCTTTCTGCTTAATGAAATACCAGCGGCGGGCTTTCTTTGCCTGCTCCCGCTGCCGCCTCTGCTCTTTTTTCTTTCGCATATCTGCTATGGCATCTGCATAGCCTCTCTGGTATGCGTCCTCTACTATCAATGTCTCTGCTGCCATTCTCTGCCTCTCTTCCTTTCGGCGGCGCTCTCTGTCTTTCCATGTGTGCCGCTCTCCTGTTCTGGCGTTTGGTTTTACCGTGCGGGCTGCTTTTCGCATTAAAAAGCAACTGAAAACCTGTTGACCGTCCACATACTTTCTGGCTGGTATGACCGCCGCTATTTTTCCACGGTATACAGATTGCAGCTATTAGCCTGCTGCCCTCTGCCGCAGGCTCGCCATGCCTGCTACGCAATGTGCCGTGTGGGACTTGAACCCACGACTTGCCGCTTATGAGGCGGCTGCTCTAACCACTGAACTAACGGCACTCGTGGCGGCTGCTGCCGCCTACTCATTAAATAAAAAGCCTTTCTCTATTAAAAACCTTATCCAATCGCAGCCCGTTACGTCGTCCCGCTCAATGAATTTGTAAAAGCCCTCTGCGTCCTCTATTCCGTATTTCTTCAAAATGTTTCTTGCGTTCTTTGCTGCTGGCGTGGTAAAAACATTCTCTGCGTAAAATGTTGCCTTTATAGTTCCGTAGTTGTTCTTTCCTGCTGGTGTTCTCATTTCCACTACAACTACGTTCCTTTTGCTTTTTCTTCCTACTCCCTTTCTTATTACTACCGCCTCACTGAATAGCCAGCCGTTCCACCCACTGCGCATAGGCGCAAACTGTGTACGTGGTACTTGTACTAAGTCGCCCGCCTGCAATTTGTTAAAATCTACTTTTTTCATGTGCCTTACCTCTCTTTTGTTCTTCTGGTTTATAATGCCTGCTGCCCCGCTGCCGCCGTGTAGGTTTTCAGTGTGGCGTTGCAGCGTTTGAACTCTCTATAAATTGTGTCCCTATGTGTTCCCAGCACCTCTGCAATATCGCTTACACTGCTGCCCTGCTTACTCATAGCCTCTATGGTCTGCCTGTCCTCGTAATGCAGACGCTTGTACTTTCGTTTTTCCATGTTCTATGCTCCTTTCCGTCCTCATTCGCTTTTATGGTAAAAAAATAAGCGTGCCAGAGTTTTACGCTCTGCACGCTCTTCTTTTCTGCTGTTTCCTATAAAAAAAGAAAATCGGCAGAGGCTTTATAACCTCTTGTCGATTTTCATTCTAAAACTTATCCTTAAAAATGTCAACATTAAAATCGACATTTTTTCATGTTTTTATCGTTTTGCCATTTTGCACAATACGCAGCCTGTTTTATTGTGTATTTTCACTTTTAGGCAGCGCAGTACTAAGGCTGCCACTGCTGCCAGCCTCTCACGCTCCCTGTATCCGTTGTTATGCAAGCTGCTTTACCTCTTCCTTGAATAATTCCCCCGCTGAATGGTAGCCATGTATTTTGCGTGGGTATCCGTTTATCCAGTTCTCTATACTCTCTACCTCTTCCTCTGTCCTGTCGTCAAANAATAAGCGTGCCAGAGTTTTACGCTCTGCACGCTCTTCTTTTCTGCTGTTTCCTATAAAAAAAGAAAATCGGCAGAGGCTTTATAACCTCTTGTCGATTTTCATTCTAAAACTTATCAACTAATTTTCAACTGACTGCATAAATTAGAATTCCCAAATTCAACTCATCTCAATCAACTGTTTTATAGAAAAAGTTGCTATTTGAAGCGACAGCTTGATTAGATTATCACATTTTTATGTCATTTGTCAACAGCTTTTTTCATTTTCCACGATTTTTCTCGTATATTAATTTAAGAATATTCTGAAAACGGAGAGCAAAGGGGTCAGACCCCTCTGCTGCTCCGTCTACTAATTCGTTTCTCGCTTTCCGCTGATTGTCTGAGCGATAATGTTTCTCATAATATCCTCGCTCAATTGTCCGCTCAGATAACCAAATACCTTGCCTTCTTTTGTAATCATAAATGTAGTAGGATAAGACTGAATGCCGTATTGGTCGAATATGTTTCCGCCTTCATCCATCAGAACCGGATAGGTATACCCGTTCTCCTCCAGAAATTGTTTCACGCCATCTGCAGACTGTTCCTGTCCATATCCAGGAGCAGCAATTCCCAGTATCACAACCTCAGGATCTTCTTCCTTTTGGTATTCTTCATAGAGCTTTTGTATTTCCGGCATCTCTGCACGGCACGGCGGGCACCACGTCGCCCAGAAATTCAGGAAGACGGTCTTCCCTTTATAGTCAGAAAGCTTATGCACATTCCCATACTGATCCTTTAATTCAAAATCAATGGCATCCGGAAGTTCCGTAACGCTGCCCTGTTTTGAATCATCATTTTTATCTGTATTATCCTTTGTATTACTGTCATTATTTTGCGCTTTATCTTTTTTCTCTGCAGCATCACCCGCTGATTTTTCTTCATTTTCAGGTACCTGCTTTTCTGTCTTCGTATTATCCTGCTGCGCAGTCTGTACCTCTGAAAGATATCCCGTAATTGCATTCATTTTTCCAGTGAACATCATAAGACCCATTAATATCATGAGTACTCCGCCCACCTTCACTGTATATTTGACAACATTATTATGCTTTTTAAATAAATCCAGTAAAGTTGTACTGAAGATGCCTACTGCTAAAAACGGAAGTACGAATCCAAGGGTATATACGCCAATCAACGCAAATCCCCACAATTTCGTGCTTGCAGACGCTGACATTAGCAGGACGCTGGACAGAGCCGGGCCGACACAGGGTGTCCACGCAAAACTGAAGGTAAATCCCATGATCAGTGCGGTCCAAGGTGACATGGCCAGTTTATCCAAATGGAACGGCAGCCTGTGTTCCTGGCTTAAAGCCTTGGACTTTCCGAATACTCCCAGCTGATAGAATCCGAATACAACGATCAGAATGCCTCCGATCCGTGCAAACATACTCTGGCTGCCTTTGAAGAAGCTTCCAAGCACCGAGGCTCCAAATCCCAGCAGAAAGAAAGTGAAACTCACCCCAACCACAAAGAACAACGTATTTACCATAACTTTTTTTCTGCTGAAATATACTTTGCCATCTTCGCCGACCTTCCTTGTGCCTCCCGCCAGATATCCGATATAAAGCGGAATCAGCGGAAGCACACATGGTGAGAAGAAACTCAATAATCCCTGAACAAATACCGTAAGTATTGGTACGCTTATATCCAATGAAAATCCCATATCTTAATCTCCCTATTTTAAGTATTATTTACTATGCAATATCCGGGATCTGATGACACCGAAATATTCCATCTTTAGACACTGAATAAATCATTCAATGCTTCCCCCATAGTCGGATGTGTAAATATCATATTTTTCAGAACTGTATAGTCAAGTCCGACATCCATTGCCATTTTTATTAGATTTATCAATTCATGTGACTCCTCGCAGAAAAGATGTGCACCAAGTATTTTATTCGTGTCAGCATCAAGAACGGCTTTCAACAGTCCGTCCGGCTGTTCCAGTACCTGCGCCTTCGGAATTGCCGCTGCGGGAAGCTTTACTGTCTTTACACGATAGCCTGCTTCAACAGCTTCCTTTTCACTCATCCCAACTCTTGAGAAAGGCGGGTTTAGAAATACACTGTACGGTACCGCGCCTCGTTTGTCAAGTGTGTAACTGCCATCCCCAAGAACTTTTGAAGCCACAATCCGATAATCATCAAGTGAGATATAGGTAAACTGCAGTCCGCCGGTTACATCACCCATTGCAAAAATATTCGGTGCTGTTGTTGTCCTTGAATTGTCAGTTATGATGCCGCCCCTTTCATTCACATGTACGCCTGCAGCTTCCAGATTCAGTTCTTTTGTATTAGGCCTGCGCCCGGTTGCTACAAGAATCGCTTCTGCCGGAAGTATTTCTATGTCGTCTTTTGTTTTGATAACAACTTCTGCAAAACCTTCTTTTTGCTTAATTTCCTGAACCTGAACCTCCGTGAGTACCCTGGCCCCTCTATGATCAAGATTCTGTCTTACCATATCTGCGATCTCTGTATCTTCTCTCGGCAAAAATACCGAACCGTCCTGCAAAATCGTCACATCTACTCCAAAATCCGCATAAATCGAAGCGAATTCAACACCTATGTAACCACCGCCTATGATTACCAGGCGTTCGGGGAGCGTCTCCATATCCAGAAGAGATTCGCTGACGTAGACATACGGATTTCCCTGAATCCCCTGAATAGGTGGAATAAATGGTGAAGATCCTGTATTGATAAAAAACCGATCGCTTTCCAGCACCAGGACACCGTCTGCCCTTTGTACTTCCACTTTATGATCAGAAGTGAAACGAGCCGTTCCATCGATAATTGTTATATTGGGGTTCGTATCCAACTTCTTATAATTCTTCAATCTCAGCTTCTCTACAAGCTGTGTTTTTCTAGCCACAGCATTCGCATAAGCAATACTTTTTTCTATGCATCCACTGGCTGCAGCGCCGGCACTGTGAACCAGTGACTTCGTAGGTATACATCCTACATTAATGCAGGTTCCTCCGTACATCTTTGCCGACTTTTCGATCAGCGCCACCTTTCTTCCGGATTTCTCCAATGCACCCGCAATCGTTTTTCCGCCTTTTCCAAATCCAATAATTATATCATCATATTTCGTATTCATAGTTCCCTCCCGGAATCTGTATCTTTTATAGTTTCAGTTTATACTGTAACAATATCAGATACAGTTGGATCTGTCAATAGATTTTGCCAAAAAATCACAGCCCTTTTCAAATTTTAGGTTAAAAACTTAAAAAGGGCTGTGAAAATCACTTTAAGACCATATTTTGTTATGTTATTGAGGCATCATAAATTTCCTGAATGGATTCTGCAAGCATACTGTCAAATTCTGCCTGTGTCTGGTCAGCCCGCAGTCCCTGTGTAAGCGCACGTGAAAAACTCGCCACCACTCCTGGATTATCAGCTAGCAGTGTATTGGCCTCTTTTCTGCTGTATCCTCCGGAAAGAGCAACCACACGCACTACCCTCGGGTCTTCCAGTAGGTCACTGTAATAGCCGTTTTGCGTTGGAAGCGTCAGTTTAAACATGAGCCTGGTATCTTCCGGTACCCGATCCAGATGACGAAGCAGTTCTCTTTTCAGGATCTTCTCTGCTTGTTCTTTTTCCGGACTGTCGATATCGACTTCCGGCTCCAGAATCGGAATCAGTCCCCTTTTGACAATCAGCATGCCGACAGCAAACTGCTGTTCTACAATCTCACGTATACCATCCTCATTCGCGAGCTTGATCACAGAGCGCATCTTGGTTCCAAAGATATGCCTCTCTTTCGCCCTGCTCAGGAGTTCTTTCAGATTCGGAATCTGTTTCATGATCTGAACACCGGCCTCTTCCTTTTCCAGACCTTTGTCTACCTTCAGAATCGGCAGAATCCCTTTTTCCTCCAGCAGATAATCTGCGGTGTACTTTCCTTCCATTTTTCGGTCCATCGTATTCTCGAATAAAATAGCCGCCAGTATGTGTTCAGAAGTGAAGGCATTACTCGTAATAATTCTTGTCCGCATCTTATGTATCAGTTCGAACATCTCATCATCATTGTGATACTGCGACTCATCAATTCCATATAGTTTCAGAGCTTTTGGAGTGCTTCCGCCGCTCTGATCCAACGCCGCAATGAATCCATTACCTTCGTGCATCCTTTTTAATTGTACTTCGTTCATATTCCATACCTCCCATCCAACGAAGCCTTCACTTGAAACACATTAGTGTATTTTCATTGTACCACTTTTTCTCACAATTCTCATCATTTTTTATAAATTTCTGAATATTTTATTAGCATTATTTACTATTCACGGCTGTAAGCTGCACATAGTAACTTGCAATATTGCTCATGTTCCGCTAATATTAATTCAGAGCTGACACAGAAACAATTTGTATTTCAATCTATAACGTCAAATGAGAGGAGAATTCTAGATGGAGTTTGTGCATAATAAAAATCAAATCGCCGTATATACTCCGGATTATCTGGTAGTGGCAGAGGTCACCTTTCCTGAGATCGATGCCGGTACGGTTAATGTTAATCACACATATGTGGACGCTGTGCTGCAAGGGCAGGGCGTTGCTGGTAAACTCATGGAGGAACTGGTCTCTGAACTTCGTCAAAGCGGACAAAAGGCTGTTCTCACCTGCTCTTACGCAGTGAAGTGGTTTAAAAAACATCCGGAGTATATGGATGTTCTGAAAAAATAACCCGAACTCCCCGTCGCTTTAAACGTAAAAGTCCGTCGGAGCACATCGAATTCTCATCGATGAATCTCCGCCGGACATTTTTTCTTTTCTATTTTCAGTTTTTATCTTTTTTAATTAACAGTTTTTAATTCTTTTAAACCTCAATTTTATATCTCTATTTTAAATGAAATGCATTTTTAATTTCTTCAATCTGTTCTTCACTGATTGGAACCATATCCCCCAGATTCTTAGCATATACAAGCGCCTTTGCACTGTATTCCGCTACTTCCAGACGGTCAAATACATTGAGCAGGCTATCTCCCGTTACGGCTAAGCAGTCATTGCTAACCATTACAATCGGAGTGCTCTCATCAAACTTCTGAGCAGCCTTATCCGGATTCTGATAAAATTCTGAGTATTCCACTTTAGGTATATCCCTCATTAGAATATAACTTTCCGGTATAGATTTTGAATCTAAAGTTTCATCCGTAACGGCGTATGCCATGATATACGGTGGATGCGCAATGATAACGGAATTGATTTCCGGATGCTGCTTATAGATTTCATCATGTATCTTGATAGAGCGGCTCGGAACCTTCCCAGCTTCCCTCATATCTCTTTTGATACAGACAATATCTTCTACATCAATATATTTCCTGTCCACATTATAAGGGGATATCAGAAATCGCTCTTCATCCAGCCTTACAGAAAAGGATCCTTGAGTGGAGTTCACCAGCCCCTGGTCGTATGCACGATGAATGATGTTGCACATATCCCGTCTAGCAGCCTTCTCGCCGCTTGTGATAGTATTTCTTACGAATTCATCCATATTCAGATGATTCCTTGTATACTTAAGCTGAATCTCTTCTGCCTTTAAATATCTGGGCGTACCGATAATAGCTGCGTTGATCTGAAGCCGGGCACAAAAGTCCAGGTTCTCAAATGCTTTAAATGCATTAAACAGGCTGTCACTTCCAACTACTACACCATGGTTCTCTAAAACGGCAATGTCACATCCTTTGGCAAATTCCTTAGCAATCTTGTCCCCGAGATCCTGACTTCCCGGCAGTCCATATTCTGCCATAGCGATCCGGCCGCATCCCACAAAGGAGTTCGGACTCAGCAATGTATTCGGTATCCCTCTGACAATGCTGAAGGCAACCAATGCCGGTGGATGTGCATGCAGAACTGATTTTATATCACTTCTTGTTTTATAGATTTGCAAATGAAATGGGTATTCACTGGATGGTTTATGATTTCCTATAATAGTACCGTCATTTTTAATACATACGATATCATTTCTTGTCAAACTTCCTTTATCCACACTGCCTGGTGTAATCCACACATCTCCATTATCATCCAAAATGGACAGATTACCTCCAGATGTTGTGGTCATCCCATAATGATAGATACGGTCCATCATCATGACCAGCTGGTCTGCAGGATGTAATAAATTTATATTCATATAATCATTCCTCCTTCATTGAAATGTTTTTTCTTGACTGGTTATATATTCATTATATTGGTTTTATGTGGTTTTGTCAATGTATTAATGTGGTTTTTATTTGTTTTATTCGATTTTAAATTAGATTACAACATGAGCGTACTGGCTGCAGCCCTTCTTTCCCTCATGCTTACAGGGCTGCGCACTTTGCACTCCGCCGCGATACTGTTTTTTGTCTAGTACATCGTAATATAAGCATATCACAAAAAATGGCAGATAGTCCCGCTTGACCATCTGCCATTACATTCTTTCGTGATTTATCCCCCACCTATAGAAGTCTGATTATTCCTGCATGTATTTTGCTTTTAATTCATTCACCATCTCTGCATAAGCGCTGCTCTGCATCTGCTGAAGCATACTCGTCTTAATGGACTCCTTCACCTCGCTTAAAGGAGCTATTGACGCATCTTCTTTCCCTTCCACTTTGATCAGATGATAGCCAAACTGACTCTCTACCGGTCCGACTATATGCCCCGCCTCAGCAGCAAACGCTGCATCTTCAAATTCTTTTACCATCTGGCCTCTTCCGAATTTACCCAAATCTCCGCCGTTCTCTTTTGATGGACAGATGGAATTCTCTCTGGCAGCATCCTCAAAACTCTTTTCTCCGCTTGTTATAGACTCTAATATAGAGCTGCACTTTTCCTCTGAATCTGTGAGAATATGTTTTGCATTTACCATCTCGCCCTTGGTAAACTGCTGCATATTAGCTTCATAATATGCGGCCACTTCCTCATCAGATATAGTAATGTCTTTCATAATCTCTTCCATTGCCATCTGTGCAAGGATATCTCTCTTTGCATTCACAAGAAACTTCTCATATTTCTCAGTCTGATCCAGCTTCAGGTCGCTCCCCATTTTCGCAAACAAATGCAGTGCAATCAACTGCTCCAAACACTGCTGTCTGAACTGAGGATTGGATATGTACGCCTGACGGTCTCTCGGAACGTTGAGCAAAAATGCATCAAACTCTTCCTGTGTAATCTCTTCTCCTGCAACAACTGCTAATACTTCCTGACTCATATGTATATTCTCCTTTTTATATAGTATGTCCATTATAGTTTGATTTCATAAAACATGCAAGGGGGTCAGACCCTTTTGCTCATTGTTTTCAGAATATTCTAAAATCAATAAATTTTAAGAGAACAAATACTGTCAACATAACTTAGGGATTATGATTTATGTAAAAAAAACGATACCTTCTGGTACCGTCTCCTCATTCCATATGTATATACCTTCAAAACTGCATACAAAGAATTAAATCCATCCATTTCCTATCACCTTGCTTGGTTATGCCCTCGACCTATTAGTAACAGTCAGCTCCATGTGTTGCCACACTTCCACCTCTGTCCTATCTACCTCGTCGTCTTCAAGGGGTCTTACTAACTTGACGTTATGGGATATCTCATCTTGAGGGGGGCTTCACGCTTAGATGCCTTCAGCGTTTATCCCTTCCCGGCTTGGCTACTCTGCTATGCTCTTGGCAGAACAACAGATACACCAGCGGCCAGTCCAACCCGGTCCTCTCGTACTAAGGTCAGCTCCTCTCAAATATCCTACGCCCACGCCGGATAGGGACCGAACTGTCTCACGACGTTCTGAACCCAGCTCGCGTACCGCTTTAATGGGCGAACAGCCCAACCCTTGGGACCTACTTCAGCCCCAGGATGCGATGAGCCGACATCGAGGTGCCAAACCACTCCGTCGATGTGAACTCTTGGGAGTGATAAGCCTGTTATCCCCAGGGTAGCTTTTATCCGTTGAGCGATGGCAATCCCACTTTATACCACCGGATCACTAAGTCCTACTTTCGTACCTGCTCCACCCGTCGGTGTCGCAGTCAAGCCTTCTTATGCCTTTGCACTCTGCGAATGGTTTCCAACCATTCTGAGAAGACCTTTGAGCGCCTCCGATACCCTTTCGGAGGCGACCGCCCCAGTCAAACTCCCCACCTGACATTGTCCCCCAGCCGGATCACGGCTGATGGTTAGAAACCCAATACTGCAAGGGTGGTATCCCAACAGCGGCTCCCTTACGACTGGCGTCATAAGTTCAAAGCCTCCCACCTATCCTGTACATGCAATACCGAATCCCAGTATCAAGCTGGAGTAAAGCTCCATGGGGTCTTTCCGTCCTGGCGCAGGTAACCAGCATCTTCACTGGTACTTCAATTTCACCGGGTGCATTGTTGAGACAGTGCCCAAATCATTACGCCTTTCGTGCGGGTCGGAACTTACCCGACAAGGAATTTCGCTACCTTAGGACCGTTATAGTTACGGCCGCCGTTTACTGGGGCTTAAGTTCAAAGCTTCGCTTGCGCTAACCTCTCCCCTTAACCTTCCAGCACCGGGCAGGCGTCAGCCCATATACCTCACCTTTCGGTTTTGCATAGACCTGTGTTTTTGCTAAACAGTTGCTTGGGCCAATTCTCTGCGGCCTCTCGCGAGGCACCCCTTCTCCCGAAGTTACGGGGTCATTTTGCCGAGTTCCTTAACAATGCTTCTCCCGTCGGCCTTAGGATTCTCTCCTCATCCACCTGTGTCGGTTTACGGTACGGGTTTTAACTGAACAATAGCGGCTTTTCTTGGCAGCTAGCTCACGCACTTCGCTACTTTAGTTCGCTCCGCATCACGTCTTCGGATTGTATACCGGATTTGCCTGATATACTCCTACCCCGCTTGCACCGGATTTTCCACTCCCGGCTTGCGCTTTCTCTCTGCGTCCCCACAGTTCTGTCAGTTAAAAGTACAGGAATTTCAACCTGTTGTCCATCGACTACGTCTTTCGACCTCGCCTTAGGCCCCGACTTACCCAGAGCAGATCAGCTTTACTCTGGAAACCTTAGATATTCGGCCGGAAGGATTCCCACCTTCCTCTCGCTACTCATTCCGGCATTCTCTCTTCTTAACACTCCACTGCTCCTTACGGTACAGCTTCGTCGCAGTTAAGAATGCTCCTCTACCAATTAACATTCGTTAATTCCTAAGCTTCGGTAGTGTGTTTCAGCCCCGGACATTTTCGGCGCAGGACCTCTCGACTAGTGAGCTATTACGCACTCTTTCAATGGATGGCTGCTTCTGAGCCAACATCCTAGTTGTCTTCGAAATCCCACATCCTTTTCCACTTAACACACATTTTGGGACCTTAGCTGTAGGTCTGGGCTCTTTCCCTTTTGACCATCCAACTTATCTCGGACAGTCTGACTCCCATACATCATCTACACGGCATTCGGAGTTTGATATTCTTTGGTAAGCTTTGACGCCCCCTAGGAAATTCAGTGCTCTACCTCCGCAAGACTTGAGTATGAGGCTAGCCCTAAAGCTATTTCGAGGAGAACCAGCTATCTCCGGGTTCGATTGGAATTTCTCCCCTATCCACACCTCATCCCCACCCTTTTCAACGGATGTGGGTTCGGTCCTCCATTGCCTTTTACGGCAACTTCAACCTGGACATGGATAGATCACCCGGTTTCGGGTCTACTCCGACTGACTATGATCGCCCTATTCAGACTTGGTTTCCCTTCGGCTCCGGGCCTTTGGCCCTTAACCTCGCCAGCCAGCGTAACTCGCCGGACCGTTCTACAAAAAGTACGCGGTTGCACCTATATAGTGCTCCCACAGTTTGTAAACATATGGTTTCAGGTTCTCTTTCACTCCCCTCCCGGGGTCCTTTTCACCTTTCCTTCACAGTACTATGCGCTATCGGTCACTAAGGAGTATTTAGCCTTACGGGGTGGTCCCCGCATATTCCCACAAGGTTTCTCGTGTCTCGTGGTACTCTGGATACCGCCATGTCATGTTGGATTTTGCTTACGGGGCTTTCACCCTCTCTGGCCAGCTTTCCCAAAACTGTTCTGCTATCTTCCATGAATCAATTATGCGGTCCGAACCCCAGGGTGCACGCACCCTGGTTTGGGCTCTTCCGGTTTCGCTCGCCGCTACTTCCGGAATCACATGTTGTTTTCTCTTCCTCCGGCTACTTAGATGTTTCAGTTCACCGGGTTCCCTTCCTTAACTTATGGATTGGGTTAAGGATACTGGAGGTCTGCTCCAGTGGGTTTCCCCATTCAGAAATCTCCGGATCGATGGGTATTTGCCCCTCCCCGAAGCTTATCGCAGCTTATCACGTCTTTCATCGGCTCTTAGTGCCAAGGCATCCACCATACGCTCTTATTAGCATAACCAACTTGCCTTCTCTCACGGGTTGGAGTTCGGGCGACACATATCTAGCGTGATATGCGTTGGTAATAGGTTTTTCTTCTTACTGAACTGCTAAGGTTCAATAAGAATGTATTTTTTTCGTTCGTTTTATTCGAACTAGTTAATGTTGTTAACATTACCTCGGATGTCTTGATTAAATAAGATATTTAATCACTGTATTATCGCTTATCTATAATAATACAGCTCTTTCTTTGTATGCAATTTTCAAGGTACATATCCGGATGCTCTGCTTTCGCTTCCCATCCGCTGACTGTTTTATCAGTCATTACATACACGAATTCTTTCGTATATCTAATCACTGGTAAAACCAGCTATCATAACAGCACTGCCCTGCTGATTGGGTTGGCGTTGATAAGTTGTTGCTTATCCTTGCCGGTANTCAGAAATCTCCGGATCGATGGGTATTTGCCCCTCCCCGAAGCTTATCGCAGCTTATCACGTCTTTCATCGGCTCTTAGTGCCAAGGCATCCACCATACGCTCTTATTAGCATAACCAACTTGCCTTCTCTCACGGGTTGGAGTTCAGGCGACACATATCTAGCGTGATATGCGTTGGTAATAGGTTCCTCTTATTGAACTGCTAATGTTCAATAAAATTCAATTTTTTCCGTTCGTTTTTTTCGAACCAGTTAATGTTGTTAACATTACCTCGGATGTCTTGATTAATATCTTATCAAATGACATTTAATAGGAATATCTTATTGAATGTCTTTCAATAAGCATAAGATATTTAATCTGTTATATTATCGCTTATCAGTAATAATATAACCTTTCTTTGTATGCAATTTTCAAGGTACATATCCGGATGCTCTGCTTTCGCTTCCTATCCGCTGACTGCTTTATCAGTCATTACATACACGAATTGCTTCGTATATCTAATCACTGGTAAAACCAGCTATCATAACAGCACTGCCCTGCTGATTGGGTTGGCGTTGATAAGTTGTTGCTTATCCTTGCCGGTATCTATATAATAAACATTTATATAATACTGACGGCGCTTCCGTCATTCTGTTATTCTTTTTTAGATTTGGCGGCCACCTACTCTCCCACATCGTCTCCAATGCAGTACCATCGGCCGTCTGGGTCTTAACCATCGTGTTCGGGATGGGAACGGGTGTTTCCCCCAGGCGCATCGCCACCAAAAAATTTTGTTATGAGATCATGTCCTCTTCAGACACTCTCTTGATAACTAAACAATAGACAACATACTCTTTACTTCTTTCTTCCTTAGAAAGGAGGTGATCCAGCCGCACCTTCCGATACGGCTACCTTGTTACGACTTCACCCCAGTTATCGATCCCGCCTTCGGCAGCTCCCTCCTTACGGTTGGGTCACTGACTTCGGGCGTTACCAACTCCCATGGTGTGACGGGCGGTGTGTACAAGACCCGGGAACGTATTCACCGCGACATTCTGATTCGCGATTACTAGCGATTCCAGCTTCATGTAGTCGAGTTGCAGACTACAATCCGAACTGAGACGTTATTTTTGGGATTTGCTCAACCTCGCGGTATTGCCTCCCTTTGTTTACGCCATTGTAGCACGTGTGTAGCCCTGCTCATAAGGGGCATGATGATTTGACGTCATCCCCACCTTCCTCCAGGTTATCCCTGGCAGTCTCTCTAGAGTGCCCGGCCGAACCGCTGGCTACTAAAGATAAGGGTTGCGCTCGTTGCGGGACTTAACCCAACATCTCACGACACGAGCTGACGACAACCATGCACCACCTGTCTCCCCTGTCCCGAAGGAAAGGCACCATTACGCGCCGGTCAGGGGGATGTCAAGAGCAGGTAAGGTTCTTCGCGTTGCTTCGAATTAAACCACATGCTCCACCGCTTGTGCGGGTCCCCGTCAATTCCTTTGAGTTTCATTCTTGCGAACGTACTCCCCAGGTGGCATACTTATTGCGTTTGCTGCGGCACCGAATGGCTTTGCCACCCGACACCTAGTATGCATCGTTTACGGCGTGGACTACCAGGGTATCTAATCCTGTTTGCTCCCCACGCTTTCGAGCCTCAACGTCAGTCATCGTCCAGTAAGCCGCCTTCGCCACTGGTGTTCCTCCTAATATCTACGCATTTCACCGCTACACTAGGAATTCCACTTACCTCTCCGACACTCTAGTTACATAGTTTCCAATGCAGTCCCGGGGTTGAGCCCCGGGTTTTCACATCAGACTTACATAACCGTCTACGCTCCCTTTACACCCAGTAAATCCGGATAACGCTTGCCCCCTACGTATTACCGCGGCTGCTGGCACGTAGTTAGCCGGGGCTTCTTAGTCAGGTACCGTCATTTTCTTCCCTGCTGATAGAAGTTTACATACCGAAATACTTCATCCTTCACGCGGCGTCGCTGCATCAGGGTTTCCCCCATTGTGCAATATTCCCCACTGCTGCCTCCCGTAGGAGTTTGGGCCGTGTCTCAGTCCCAATGTGGCCGGTCACCCTCTCAGGTCGGCTACTGATCGTCGCCTTGGTAAGCCGTTACCTTACCAACTAGCTAATCAGACGCGGGTCCATCTCATACCACCGGAGTTTTTCCCACTGTACCATGCGGCACCGTGGTCTTATGCGGTATTAGCAGTCATTTCTAACTGTTATCCCCCTGTATGAGGCAGGTTACCCACGCGTTACTCACCCGTCCGCCGCTCAGTCGCAAAACTTTTCAATCCGAAGAAATCTAAGTAAAGCGCTTCGCTCGACTTGCATGTGTTAAGCACGCCGCCAGCGTTCATCCTGAGCCAGGATCAAACTCTCGTTAAAAGTGTTTGTATCCGGGTCAAAATTAACTACTAGCTAATTCTATCCCTTTTACTGTTCTTACCACCGAGATTAATCTCAGTGATGGGTGCATCATTATGATGCTGTTCTTAAAAATTTTCTCTATAAGAAATTTTCAAGGGTTTGTTGTCTATTGTTTAATTATCAAGGT